>JAYEGZ010000026.1:0-5493 GCA_034659315.1 Methanobacteriota archaeon | reverse complement strand
TTTGCCCGGGTTTTGGGATGGAATTATCTCGCAATGGTGTTATCAATCAAAAAATAGTTCCAGGCAGTTCTGTCAATATTAGGTATATAACAAAACCAATAAACCCGATCAGCAGTATTCCTGCACCGGCGACCTTCGCAATCATTATAAACTCTTCTCTGCTCGGCTTTCTCGCCAGTTTGAGTACTCGTGTATACTCACCAAGTTTGATCGAATCAGTCAGTGACATTGTTCAGCACACGAAGTCAATGCCGTATTTTCTGATGACGCTTGGTCCGGTAGAGCCACCTCTCCCGTATATCTGCGGCGACTTAACGCCAGTGACCACGAGCATGGTGCGTACCGTGTTCTCAAGAGACGGGTCAATCTGTGCCCCCCATATCAGACGTGCATTAGGATCGATTCGCTGATAAACTTCTTCAACGACGCCCTCTGCATCCGATACGGTCATATCGGCTCCGCCAACCACGTTCACGAGTGCCGCATTTGCGCCAGAGATATCTACATCGAGAAGCGGACTTCTTAGTGCCTTTTTCACAGATTCTGTCGCTTTGTTCTCACCCTCTGCCTCACCAAGCCCAATCATCGCAACGCCGCCCTTCTGCATGATCGTTCGCACGTCTGCGAAGTCGAGATTGACCAGCCCCGGTTTTGTGATCAGTTCGGTGATGCCCTTGACCGCTCGCATCAGAACCTCATCACAGACCTTGAATGCAACCTGCAAAGGGAGTCTTGGTACCACTTCCATCAGCCGGTCGTTTGGAACGACGATTACGGTGTCAGACACTTCCATCATCCGTTTAAGCCCTGCTTCGGCATTGCTTCGTCTGATCGAACCCTCTGCCGTGAACGGGAGTGTCGCAATCGAGATCGTGAGTGCGCCAGCCTCCTGCGCGGCTTTCGCAACGACTGGAGCAGCTCCGGTGCCTGTGCCGCCACCAAGCCCACAGGTGATGAACACCATGTCAGTGCCATCCACGATCTTCTGAATCTCGTCCAGATTTTCCTCGGCGGAGGCTTCCCCGATCTGTGGCATGCTGCCTGCGCCCAGTCCTTTTGTCGTCTTGTGCCCAATCAGCACCTTCTGACTGGCATTTATGTACAGCAGATGCTGGGCATCGGTGTTTATGGCACATAAGTCGGCGCCGTTGATACCGTCCTCCATCATCCGCTGGACAGTGTTTGAGCCACCGCCACCGCATCCTACGACCGCGATGTTGGTCTTGAGTTCTGACAGGATCTTCTCAAGTTCCTGATCGGTCTCGATTGACTGATCCTGCAGGTATATTGGCGAGTCTGCTTGCATTTCCGCCCGAGATAATGCGTCTTCGACTATGGATTTCATGATTCAGCCTCCGGTTAGTAGTTATATATTAATTAACGCCTTGTGGTATTTAAATGTAATTGCAGATCAAGCGGGGCATCGTTTTGGTGCTGACCCCCATTGTATGGCAGAAATTTGGCGCACGAGGACGTATAAGCTACGGTGAGTATGGGCATGAAACGCATACCCGAAGCAAGCCATTTCAGAAGTCGGGACGCCCTGCAAGTGCTGAAAAAATACAGGACGTTCGACTTCAGATGACCCATTCGTATCATTTATGCCATTTTAGATAATTCGGGTATCTGCATAGGGAATAGCAGGTATCAATACGCTGCGCGCCTTGCAAACAGGTATACAAGCAGCACCATGCCCGTGCTCACCATCCAGCCAAACCCGGGAGTGGACTTGCTTTCATCGCCCGCACCTGTGTCCGCGTCAGCATCGGTCTCTGATTGCCTGGCAGCGGCTGATCCGGTTCCGCTGGCTGATGGCACCGATACCACGGTGTTTCCGTTGTACACGATCCTCGTCCCGTCAGGGCTCCAGTGTGGATCATATTCTCTGCCTTCTGTTGCAATGGTGAGTCTTCGCTTGTCGGTTCCGTCCACATTCACGATGTACACACGCTCAAGATCATCCTCATTGAACGAAACATAAGCGATCCTCGTCCCGTCAGGGCTAAAACTGGGAGAAAACTGCTTCTCATCGCTCTCTGGCATCAGTTCTCTCTTACCTGTGCCGTCCACGTTCACAATAAAGATCTTATCAAGCTGACCGTTAACATTGAAAGAATTGTAGGCAATCTTGGTTCCGTCGGGACTGAAATCCGGGGAAAATTGTTTATCCGGATCATCTGGCATCAGTTCCTTTGCGCTGGTCCCGTCGATGTTCGCGATGTAGAGTTTTTCCTTGCTGCCCGGCTGCCTTGATACGTAAGCAATTTTTGTCCCGTCAGGGCTGACATCAGGGCTCCACTGTTTCTTTGAGTCATCCGGCATCAGTTCCTTTGCGCCGGTTCCATCTGCATTCACCACATGAATCTTTCCATTCCCCTGTTTGTTGAATGATATATAGAAGATCTTCTTCCCGTCAGGGCTCCAGTCAGGAGTGAACTCCTTTTTTGGTATATCTGCCATCAACACAGTTGCACCGGTCCCATCTGCTTTTGAAATGAACAATTTATCCATCCCACCATCATCAAAATCTGCAAAAACGATCCTGGAACCATCCGGACTGAACGAACCGTCTGGCTTGAGTGAACAGTCGTATTCCTCGTATACTGCCGCAGATACGCACTGTGACATCACCATTGCTATAAGCACCAGTAATAGTGTTGTTATTCTTGTTACTATCATGTAAATCACCTCTGTTTATGTGGGGGTGTATAATATATACAGTACAACATATATAATATTATATATGCATATATGCGGCTGCCGGGATTCGAACCCGGGTTATAAGCTTGGGAAGCTCATGTCATACCACTAAACTACAGCCGCAGGTACCGGGGTATCTACTATCATAAGAGTGTACTGATGCAACCACTTTTATACCTTTTGGTGCGCCGTTTCGCGTCGGACCGTCATTTGCGCGGATACTCTCGATGATGCGCTTTGTAATGCTGCTTCGTTTAACTGTGGTGGTGCCCGGGCTGCCTTACAAAACAGAGAATAGCAGACCATGTCGTTTTGTGGCAATCCATGCCCCCGATCATTTGAATCCGGGCAGCTGACCGATACATTCTTTGGCACGAAAGCGGAAGATAACTCCCATGCCAGATACGATCATCAAAAATGCGCGAATACTCTGGAAAAATGAACTTCAGAGCGTGGATATCGCAATAACGGATGGAAAGATAGATAAAATTGGAAAAACAGTCCCCGAAGATGGGAGTAAGATCGATGCCCGTGGAGCACTGGTACTTCCCGGAATAATCGATGCCCACGTCCATTTCAGGGATCCCGGGCTTACGCACAAGGAAAATTGGTATACAGGCTCGTGTGCTGCCGCTGCCGGCGGAGTGACGACGGTCATCGACCATCCGAATACAGCACCACCAACGCTCGATAAAAAATCATTCAAACTCAAGCTTACGTCTGCAAAACGTAAGTCGATCATCGATTTCGGGATTAACGGCGGTGTCGCGCCTTCGTCAGACCCCCGGAACATGCAGGAACTGTGGAACCTCGGCGTGACCGCATTCGGAGAGATATTCATGGCGGACGGAGAACTCGCAGTCGGTGAAACGGATCTCGAAAGATTGTTAAGGTCGGTTGCAGAACTCAGGGCAATTGCATGTATTCATGCAGAGAACGGGGAACTGTGCAGCCATTTCACCGAAGAATTGCAGGGGATACGCCGCCCTGACGTGTACTCACGCGCCCGCCCGAACATCTGTGAGGCGATCGCGATTGAGCAGGTGCTTGAGATGCAGGAGGCATCAGGGCAGCGGAGAGGGGCGGATGTACGGAATGACGCCCTCACACGGACACATATTTGCCACTTGAGCACGAGAGAAGGAGTCGGCGTGATCAGGCGGATGAAATATGGGCAAAAAGAAGTTCCATTCACATGCGAGGTTGCGCCGCACCACATCTTCCTGCAGCATAAAGACTGGGATCGCCTTGGAACACTTGGGAAGATGAACCCGCCGCTCCGGAAGCGGTGCCTTCAGCACCTCTGGAATGCGCTTAATGACCGCACAATCGACATCATCGCATCGGATCATGCGCCGCATACCGAAGAAGAGAAACGGGCTAACATCTGGGATGCACCTGCTGGCGTTCCCGGTGTCGAGACGATGCTTCCGCTGATGCTTCATGCGGCAAAGCAAAACCTGATCCCGCTCTGGCGGGTGATCGAAGCGATGACTGCAACGCCTGCGCAGATATTCGGACTCACGGGAAAGGGCAGGATTGCGAAAGGGTGCGATGCAGATCTTGTTATCGTTGATACGAGGAACGTCAAGGAGATAAAAGGCGAAGAACTTCACAGCAAAGCCGGATGGACTCCGTTTGAGGGAATGGAAGGGATATTTCCAGAGCTGGTTATGTCCCGCGGAGAGATCGTATACGATGGTGAGATCGCAGGCAAGAAGGGGCAGGGAAAATTCCTGTGTGGGAACGGGTATGATGATCACGCTGCTGAAGCGCAGGCAGCATGACTCTGTTTTCAGAGACTTTTCCGGTTCTGCTGTTTTCTGTGGTTCTTACAGCATCCCGCTGCAGGTACCACAACCATGAGTGCCGTTTCACGCAAGTGTGAGGGCGTCTCGCGTGAACCGCTCCTAATCCCCTCCTATATGCCAGAGTAAGGATCGAGTTCAGAGTATGCATCAAGCCTGCGGACGTATCTCCAGGGGTTTTTGCAGGCATCAAGGATATCTTTCGGTTCTTCATCATCCGGATGCTCTCTTTCAGGGAGAAACTTATAGAACTTCTTGAAGGGGGTAGGAACATGGCGAAGATCGCTTCTGCCGCTTGTAACCTTTCTGATGTGCCAGCATCCTAAATATTCCTTGATATCCGCTCCTGTAACATCTCGGAGGGTGCTCAGCGCGTATCCTTCGAGCTATGTCTCGAATAACTCAATCTCACCAGCGAGATTTGATGCAGTCTTCTTGTGGAGTTCTTTCTCTGCTGTCAGATGCTTGTAAAATGATGTAACAAGTTCTTCAGCTTCGCCATCCGGTTCATCGTCACCGGTCATGAGCGACCTCCATTACAGACCGCGATATTCACCACAAAGTTGTGTTTGGAATCCCTAATACGGATGCGGTCATGCTCGGGGATGTGGCAGCCCGACCAGATCCCGCACCCAAGAGCCCGATTCCCGCAAGCACTGCGACCACAAGTAGCCCGATCATCAGAATGAACTGGGAGCGCCGGACAGGGCAACTTTTAATATACGGCACTCGGAATATGACGCATAAGGAGTTTTTCATGGCAAGCACCATTGAATCTGTTGCACATTTATCAAGAGATCTCGGAATGACTGAAGAGACTCTTATCCGGGAAGGCATCATGGAGTACATCAAATCCAGAATCAAAGCCTGTATGCGGGATAGACTGGAAATCATGTCCAGATATCAGGTACTTTCTCTGGATGAATTTGAAAAGGGGGTGCAGGACGGCAGTATCCCCGAACATCCCGGGTGGGAGGATCTTATC
>JAYEGZ010000025.1:0-5508 GCA_034659315.1 Methanobacteriota archaeon | reverse complement strand
CCAACCTGAACATTTGCCCTGGAAAATTGTTGAAAGGATTTGTAAACTTGAAGGATCCTATAATGTGCGGGGAAGACAAGTAACTAGAAGACCGGAGTTATTTATCTGTTTAATGACCGGTCGTCTACAGAGATTAACTGGTATGGACTCGAAGGAGGATATAGTTGGAAGTGCATTAGGTATGAACACGGAGGAGTGGAAATTAAAATTGGATGGACACCTTGAAAATGGCTATAACGTCAGACAAGCACTGATTTTCATGTATGCTGAAAAAATCTCCCAATACTATGAGAAACCACCAATAATTTTAGAAGTCCCCGCCAATGATGGAGCTATTGTTTATACTGTGTTCTTGTGTACTGATCACGATGCAGGTCATTATGTTATGAAAATACATAAACTTCCGGAATATCAGAAATGGTGGGAGATAAAATGGAAAAGAGAAGCTAAAACTATTTCAAAAAAGAAAAAACTAATTCGTGATGCAGCGGAATGTGGTCAAGAGCAGACATTTTTTTCTGACTATTAAACTTTCCGATTCCATATAGATCGCATCGCATTATACAGATGCATAAAACTAACCGCCCTCCACGACCCCTACAGAAATTGCAGACCGGATCGCATCGGCTGCATAATCACAAACCACCCCCCAAGCGCCATCACACCCACCTTCGAATCACCCACCCCAGACCCAACCACACCCACATTGATCGCAATCCCGCGCTCGTCTCCGCATAACCATTGATCCGTTCCACAGCGTGCCCGACCATCCCGCCGCTTGTGAGAATTAGGCACCGGTTCCCGGAGAGTACCGCCAGGATTGCCTTGTCGATAACGCCTGACACCACATCAAGATGGATCTCGTCCCTCTCCGCGATCCTGCGAAACTCTTCGGGCTCGTATCCGCCTCTACCACCACGGTCCTGGCAGACACCCTTCCATCACATGCATGATGCACCTCTATTATCCGGCATACCGATACGGATGTTCTCTGTACAGTTCTTGATGTTCATTTTATTTACCTCGAGCAATTTTGCTTTGGTTTTGATCCATGTATCTTGAGGATTATAAAAAAAACATTTTGTATTCTTGTGGCGTAAAATTAAATCGAGTGAAACGCGGTTCATTATGGTAGGAGGAATTACATAGGAGGAATTGCCCCATGGGTAACGCAAATCCGTATTTCACTCGAGATCCCCTCCCCTGAAAACCCACAATAGCAAGGTGGCTCCGGTTGAGCGAGTGCGCAAGACATTCCCAGCTTGCCCCTGCCCGTAACAGGTTTTGAGGTTGGTTTGATCATCTCTCTAATATCCGTATTGATTGTCTTAACTTAAATGTTTCTGTTATTCCATTCTCTTCGGGACCCTCTCAAGTTCCAAACAGAGTCCACCCCCGGGTGAATGAATCTAACAATGACGCAGGAGCAATATGATCACCTTGGATAGATGGAAAAAGCGGCTACAAAAACAGTCTGCGACGCTATAACAGCCCGTCGATCTCCGCGCCACAGTTACAGCACTTGCCGTTCTCGGTGTGGTTCTCAACAATGTCAAACCCAGACCGCTTGATCAGAAGCTTGTTGCACCTGTAACAGTATGTGTTTTCATTTCCTGTGCCGGGGATGTTTCCTTCATACACATATCTTAGTCCCTCTTCTATGCCGATCTCTCTTGCCCGGTGGAGAATTTCGATTTTGGTCGGTGGCGCATCAGGAAACATGTACTGCGGATGGAACCTGGAGATATGCCACGGAATCTCAACGCCGACATCCGCGATGAACCTTGCGATCTCTCGAAGCTCCTCTTCGGTGTCGTTGACGGTCGATACCACCAGTGTGGTCACCTCAAGCCAGATGCCGAGTTCCTTGTATAGTCGGATGGTATCAAGAACGGGCGCAAGCTTAGCTCCGCACATCTTTCTGTAGGTCTCATCGCTAAACGCCTTGAGATCAACGTTGCCGGCATCAAGATATGGCGCGATCTCGCGTAAAACTTCGCCGCTCATGTACCCGTTTGTGACGAACACATTCTTGATCCCTGCCCTGTGCGCAAGTTTCATCACATCAAGCGCAAACTCGATGAAAATTGTTGGTTCGGTGTACGTGTAGGCGATGGTCTTGCAGCCATATCCGGTTGCCATATCCACCACAGCCTCTGGAGTTGTGTCCTCGCCAGGTATCATCCGGTCACTCTTTAACTGGCTGATATGCCAGTTCTGGCACCAGAGGCATCTGAGATTGCATCCGGCAGTTGCTATCGAAAACGACCTCGTACCAGGGAGAAAATTGAAAAGAGGCTTCTTCTCGATTGGATCGACACCGCTTGCCACAAGCTTGCCGTACACGAGGCTGTATAGCGTACCATCTCGGTTCTCCCTGACTGCGCATATCCCGCGCTTGTTCTCGCCGATTACGCATAAATGGTTGCATAGATGGCATTTAACCCGGTTATCGGCGAGTTTATCATAAAACATAGCTTCCTTCATGCCAGCACCAGCAAGTGTGTAATTGGGAGGGGGTGTTATCAATCTTCTGATTCGGGGGGTGTGGTTCCGTGCAATTTTTGCATGCCCGAAGCACACCCGGACACCCCACCCGCATAAAACAGCGAAACCAGAGAGCTTTCACTCAAGAGCGGGTGGATGTCCGGACCATTTTCATCCCTTCAACCACAAGGAAGATCGTTGCAGAGACTGGAAGCACGATTGCCCAGTCCCGCAATCCCAGCGCAACGGTACCAAACATTAACTGTAAAAATGGCACGTACAGGATGCATAACTGTAACAAGGCACACAACAGAACCGCACCGACCAGATAGCGGTTCGAGAAGAACCCGATCCGGCTCAACGGATACCGGGATGATCGGCAGTTTAGTGCATTAAAGAGCTGGAAGAAGACGAAGGTTGTGAACGCAAGCGTGCGTGCGTGCGTTACCACGTCTTCTTTCAAGCCGGGCATCTGCAGCGCATACCAGAACACGAGGATGGTGGCGATAAACATCAGCAGTCCTGCGCCTGCGATAAATTTCAGCACGTCCCTCGTGATTATCGGCTCCCGCGGGTCTCTTGGCGGGCGGTTCATGGTCTGGTGATATGGCTCCATCGAGAGCGAGAGTGCGGGCGGACCGTCCATCAGCAGGTTGACAAAGAGTATCTGCATCGGCGCAAGCGGAAGCGGCAGCCCGACAAGCAGCCCGACAAAGATCAGCAAAATCGCACCGACATTGGTGGATAACTGGAACCTGATGAACTTCTTGATGTTATCATAGATTCCGCGCCCTTCCTCGATCGCATGTACGATTGAAACAAAGTTATCATCCGTAAGCACCATGTCAGACGCCTCTTTTGCAACGTCCGTTCCTGTGACTCCCATTGCGATCCCGATGTCCGCTATCTTGAGTGCAGGTGCGTCATTCACACCGTCACCCGTCATCGCCACGACGTTGCCCTGGTCCTGAAGTGCTTTTATGATCTGCACCTTGTGAGCTGGAGAGGTTCTTGCATACACGTACGCATTCTGACCCGATCCTGCATCCAGATCTTCCCCAGTCGCTATTTGATTTAGATACTCCGGATCTTTCAAATTTTCTGGAGTATCCGGGTTGACTGGATTGGTTGGGTTGGTTGGATCTACCAGCTCGATACCGATGATGCCAAGATCGAGTGCAATTGCCCTCGCGGTCTCCTTGTGATCGCCTGTGATCATGATTGTGGCAATACCAGCTTCCCTACATGTGGCGATCGCTTCCCTGACGCCGGGGCGCGGCGGATCGATCATGCCTGCCATGCCTGCAAAGACCAGATCGCGTTCATACGCATGCTTGAGGTCCTCCGCCGTATTGGCATCGGTATCAGTATTAGCATTAGTATTAGTATCAGCACCAGTAGTAGCATTCGCCCCATCAGGCAGTCTGTATGCGAGTGCGAGCACCCTGAGAGCGTCTGAGGTCATCTCCTCGTGGAGACGGCTGATCGAATCGAGATCGTCTGCCGCCATCTCTACCACCTCGCCGTCTTTATAAATGTAACTGCATAGTTTAAGGATCGAGTCGAGTGCGCCCTTGACACAGACCAGCCGGGCGGAATCAGCCCAGACCGCCTCGCCAACATCACCGATATCAGGATCACGAATCTCATGGATCGTAGTCATGAACTTGCGATCCGAGTCAAACGGAACCTCTGCAATTCTTGGATACCTGTTTGCAAGATCTTGCTTGTCTATTCCCGCTTTTTCCGCCGCAACCACCAGCGCACCTTCGGTCGGGTCACCCAGAATAATCCAGTCCCCGGTATCTGACCGGGCAAGCGATGAATCATTGCACAGCGTACCTATCTTCAGGATCAATTGCGGCAAATCGATCTCATCCTCCCCTGACATGAACTTCCCGGAAGGCGTGTATCCCTCGCCCGTAACCTCGATTAATGCGCCGTTCACGGAGATCTTCCGCACAGTCATCTCGTTCTCGGTGAGTGTGCCGGTCTTATCGGTGCAGATCACGGTTGCGCAGCCGAGCGCCTCGACAGCCTGCAATTTCCGCATGATTGTGTTCTTCCGGACCATGCGCTGCACACCGATTGCAAGTGTGATTGTGACAACAGCAGGCAGCCCCTCTGGGACCGCGGCGACAGCAAGGCTCACTGATGCAAGAAACATCTGGTTTGCCGCAATGCCCTGCAGGGTTCCGGTGATGAAGACGACGGTGCAGACTACGAGCGCACCGATGCCAAGGTATTTTGCAAGCTGTTTCATCCGTCTCTGAAGCGGCGTCTCCCGTTCCCCGGTCTGCACCATCGCGGCAATCTTGCCAAACTCGGTTCTCATCCCTGTCTCTGTGACCACGCAGGTTCCGCGCCCGTGGGAAACGGTGGTTCCCGTGTGCACGGTCTGCGCAGCCCCGCGATCGACCGGCTGTGACTCCCCCGTGAGCACCGACTCATCCATCCGTAGATCGCCCTCTATGATCATGCTATCCGCCTGCACCATGTCGCCTGCCGCAAGCAGCAGCAGATCACCGGGCACGAGCTCTGCTGCATCCACCATCTGCTCGCCACCGTCTCGTATCACACGCGCCTGTGGCGTAATCATTGATTGTAGTGCTTCAAGAGCACGTTCCGCCCGGTATTCCTGAATAAATCCGAGCACCGCATTGAATATGACAAACCCCGTGATCACAAAGCCATCAAGCCGTTCACCGATCAGAAAAGAGACAATTGCTGCAACAATCAGCAAAATAAGCATGAAATCGAGAAACTGGGATGCTAAAATCTTCAGGGGTGTTGCTTTTTCGCTTTTTTGAAGTTCGTTCCGCCCGTGCTCAGCCAGCCGCCTGCTTGCTTCCGCTCCGGTCAATCCTGACATGCCGGACCGTAACCGTTCAAGGACCGATGCGATCTCAGGGGCGGGTCTGTTGGCTGGGTTCATGGTGGTGCCGATTTAACGATCTGCTAATATCGATTATTTGTATATGGGGGGTTGTAAAGTTGTTGGGCGGTTGCCCCCGCGTCAAA
>JAYEGZ010000024.1:1758-51943 GCA_034659315.1 Methanobacteriota archaeon | reverse complement strand
TCCACCACAACCAGACCAAATCCTTCTTTGCGGGACGGGAAGACCAGCACATCGCACCGCTTGTACGCCGCTTTCACGAGGTTATCCGGGATATATCCTGTAAATATAACTCGGTCTGCAACTCCAAGGTCTCTTGCAAGCTTTTTTAAGTATGTGCCCCACATTGTCGCCTTTGGATGTGCCAAACCACCTCTGTCACTGCTTGTAAAGCTACCATTCCCTATAAGCATCAATTTTGCGCCATCGATCTGCGAGAGTGCTTTGATCGCAACATCCTGACCTTTTATTTGATCCATCCGGGCTACAATCACGAGGAGCTTGTCATCGTCTGTTATCCCAAACCGGTCGCAAAACTCGTCAAATTCCCGGTCTGATGGCTTGGCCCACTCGTGCTGGTTGATGTAAGGATATGCCTGATAAGCTCTGCCATGGTATCCTGCCCGTATC
The DNA here is from genome assembly GCA_034659315.1 of Methanobacteriota archaeon. Classification (GTDB taxonomy): domain Archaea; phylum Halobacteriota; class Methanosarcinia; order Methanosarcinales; family Methanogasteraceae; genus Methanogaster_D. The sequence goes on along the minus strand of JAYEGZ010000024.1, from coordinate 51,496 downwards.
AAACCCTCGAGATCGCGCCTGCAACTGACGATGACTCCGTCAAACGACTCGATGCACCTGACAATGAACCGCCTGACGTAGCTCGATGTGTTGTCCAGATCAAACGGGATGTGCCACCTGAAGACAGTTGGCGCAGCAAGCCCGAGCATGCCCCCGACAAGCAACTGCTGGAAGTCGTGGATATAAAAGATATCGATCGGTGACAATTCAAACATCTTCTCCGCGCAGAGCCAGTTGTACCTTGCGTAGGCAGAGAACTCGACAACACCAACCGGTTTTCGGTCGATATTGTGAATCTCCGCCCATATTCGCTCCTTAAATCGGGAATATGGCGCGACATACTTCTGTTCAAGCATGATGTTGTGGATGAGAATATCATCAACAAGCACGCGCTCAGGTCCCATCATGTTAAGTGATATCCAGTGTACGCTCTCCACCAGATTCTTCTCAAGCAACATCCTTTGCAGCGGGTAAACCATCTTCGGAACCCCGCCCGGGGTAAACTCATAATCTTCCCCCTCCTCAAGGCACGTAAACGGCACCGGATCAGGAAGCGATCCATATTTATCGAGTAACTCACTGTACTGGAGTTTGAGCCTGATCAGCGGCGTCTGCGTAGCCAGACATACTTTTGGTTGTGTCATGCTTTTCTCGTGAAAGTATACATGCGCGATATATACATGTTTTGTATCACATATAATACCTGCCCACGCGTGCTGTACCTACTTGACCCTCGGCTGGCAAAACGCCGCGAAGACCACTAAAGACCAATAAAGATCGATAACGATCGATAGAGTAATAAACGACTAAAACGATATAATGCCTACGTTAGTACAGAGGGAGTCAACTCATGAAAATTGCAATAGTAGCACCACCATGGATCAAGATACCCCCAGCGCGTTATGGAGGTATAGAGGCGGTTATCGCTCTGCTTGCAGACGGACTCGCCGAAAGAGGGCATGACGTGACACTGTTCACAGTCCTGGAGTCTGTGTCGGACGCTCAGGTCCGCCACTTCTTTGAACACGAACAGTGCAGCCTCCTGGCAGGACAGACGTCCATATTTCTGAATGCCGCGATCACGCACTCGCTTGGATCTTATATCGAGATCGCAGATCAGGGCGACTTTGATATTATACATGACAACACATGGAAAGAGGGTTTGGCAAGTGCGTTCTTTATTGACATCCCGGTTGTACATACACTTCATAGCCCTCTCGATGAGTCAAATAAACAGTTTTACAAGCTGTTCGTTGGCAAGAAGGATCTCCATTTCACAACGATCAGCGACTTCCAGCAGACAGTTCTGCCCGGTCTTAATTATGCTGGAACCGTCTATAACTCGATCGAAATAGAGAGCTACCCGTATTCGGAGGGGAAAGGGGACTATTTATTGTACTTAAGTAGGTTCAACCATGAGAAAGCGCCGCATATTGCATGTGAGGCTGCGAAACGTCTCGGGATGCGACTGATTCTGGCAGGCAAGGTGTCAGAACCTGACGAACACGAATACTTTGATACAATGATAAAGCCGTATCTGAACGACAAGATCGAGTACGCAGGCGAAGTCAGCGATGAGGAAAAGAAGCAGCTGTTCGCTGGTGCAACTGCTTTTGTCTACCCGCTCCAGTGGGAAGAGCCGTTCGGGATTGTTATGATCGAAGCAATGGCGTGCGGCACACCTGTCGTGACTTACAAACGCGGTGCTGCACCCGAACTTGTTGAAAACGGGGTGAACGGCTATCTGGCAGATGATTTTGAGGATCTTCTCGATTGTATCGGGCGGGTGCAGAATATAAATCCCAAACTGTGCCGGGAATATGTGGAGAAACATTTCAGCGTGGATGCGATGGTTGATGGCTATGAGCGAGTCTACACGCAGATCCTGAACAGTTAGATGGTTACATGTTGGATATGTTGGGAATTTGGAGGTAAATAATGTTATCAGACTATGAATGGCTGATCCGAGAGCGTGGCTTTAATCCGGACCGGCAAGCCGAATGTGAATCTGTTTTTTCGCTTGGAAACGGTTATCTTGGCAGCCGCGGCGTCCTCGAAGAGATGCCCGCGGGCAGCAGTCAGGGAACGTACGTTGCGGGTATTTTTGATAAATCAGAGGCTGAAACAGTCGAGATCGTGAATCTGCCTGATCCGGTTGGTTTCCGGTTATACGCAGATGGTGAGCCGGTTGCGATAGATCAGATGGGGGTTACCGGGCACGAACGAGTTCTTGACATGAGACAGGGAACGCTTGACCGCAGAACCAACTATCGATCGGAGAAGAGTGGATCGTATGAGTATCGGTCGCTTCGTGCATTCAGTGCGGCGGATGAGCATATTATGCTGATGCAAGTTCATTTCATCGCACTTGGCTCAGACGTTGACATTCGCGTAGAAAGCAGCATTGATGCATCGACGCTGAACATAAGAAAGGAGATGGGCACCGAAGTTGCGCACTACAGCGTTGTGGAAGCTGATCACGCAGACGGTGTCAGTTGTCTGGTTGCGAAATTGAACGATTCCGGACGCAGTGTTGCTTATGCAGCGAATCTCTCGATAGGGGGCGGCGGTGAGGGGGATGGCAACAATGGTGGCGAGGTGGTTGACGGCGTTGTTCGTACATCTGAGTTTGCTGACGGCAAATTAACCGAAAGTGTGCGATTTAAAGCCCGTAAAGGAACGCTCTACACCTTCGAAAAGATCGTCTCGATATATACCTCACGCGACGTTCCGCCGGGAGATGCCCGCAATATTCGTGATGTGACGGTTGATGCCCTGAAACAGAGTCTGGACACCGGCTTTGACGGAATGTTTGCAGCACACACAGATGTTTGGGATGAATCGTGGTCTGCGGCAGATATTGTGATCGACGGCGATCCCGGTGCAATGAAAGCGCTGCGGTTCAACCTGTACCATCTGATGATCGCAGGCAGCAGATCCGATGATCAGGTCAGCATAGCGCCCAAAGCACTGACCAGTAGCTGGTACAACGGGCATTTCTTCTGGGATACCGAACTTTTCGTGCTCCCCTTCTTTACGTTCACATACCCTGGTATCGCAAGAAATCTGCTGATGTACCGGTATTACCGGCTGGATGAAGCCCGGAAAAACGCGAGGAAGCAGAATTTACCCGGCGCACTATTCCCATGGGAGTCAGCAGAGACGGGTGAGGAGGTTACTCCGAAAACATGGGTGAATCCAGAAGGAACGATCATCGACGTGCATACAATGGAGCGTGAGCACCATATCGCCGGCGACGTTGCGTATGCAGCGTACCAGTACTACAGAGCGACGGCTGATACCGAGTTCCTGCTGGATTACGGAGCTGAGATTATTCTTGAAACTGCCCGGTTCTGGGCGGGCAGGGTAGTATATAACGATACTTCCGGAAAATACGAGATAAAAGACGTAATCGGTCCGAACGAGTATCAGGAGTGCGTTGATAACAATGCATACACCAATTACCTTGCCAGGTGGAATCTGAGGTGCGGTGTCCTGTTGTACACCGAAATTCTCGAGAGGTATCCCGATAAACGAAAAATCCTCTGCGAAAAGATTGGTCTAAAGCAGTTGGAGATTGATGGATGGCAGAAGATCGCAGACAACATCGAATTTACGGTTCTCGGAGACGGGATGATCGAGGAGTTCTCAGGATATTTTGAAAAGATTGATGCGACGATTGAGAAGTGGAATGAACGTGGAATGCCAATATTTCCGGATACAGTGCCGCTTGAGCGTGCGCACGAGTCGCAACTGGTAAAACAGGCAGATGTGGTACTGTTATTGCATCTATTCAACGAAGACTTCACGCATGACGTAAAGACGGTAAACCTGGACTATTACGACCACCGGACTACGCATGAGTCCTCGCTCAGTCCGAGCATATACACGATCCTGTGTACAGAGGCAGGAGATGTGGATCGGGCGTATAAATACCTCAAATACTCATTATATGGCGATCTTTATGACAACTATGGCAATGTGAAGCACGGCATCCATGCAGCCTCGCTCGGGGGCGTCTGGCAGGCAGTGGTCTTCGGGTTTGCCGGCGTGCGCATGAAAAGCCGTGGTGAGGGGGAAGCCGGTGAATTACTCACGGTGAACCCAAGATTACCGGAAAACTGGAAGCGGCTTCAGTTTAACCTGTGCTGGCAGGGATTCAAACTCGAATTCGACATATCAGCAGGCGGTGTGGACGTATTCTTTGAATCGACAGGCGATCGTGCTGGCAGTGGTGATAGTGGTGACGATAATGCTGTTGGCGTCACGGTTCCAGTTGAAATAAGGGGCATGCTTTATGAGATCCCCGGAAACAAGAGGACGGCGATAACGTATGACGATTGATTTTGAAAGCGAGGTTGGTTTTATCTGGGATGTCGATGGCGTCATCGTGGATAGCCCGCACGAAATGGCATGGCGGCTCACCGCGGAGATGGCGCCTTGGAGTGTTGGCGAGGGCAGACTTGATTCAGGATTCTATCATGATTATGTCTCCGGGCGACCCAGATACGAGGGTGGAAATGCAATTCTTGAGCGTTTAGGGGTGTATGAGCGGCTCGGTGTGGGAACAGATGCTGCGAAAGAGGAGATGCTTGAACAATACTGCACCCGCAAGAACAAACTGTTCACAGAACTGGTTGGTGAGGGCAGATTCGAAGTCTTTGAGACCTCGGTTGCGATGATCATTGAAGCGCATACTAAGGGGGTGGTTCAGGCGATGGCATCAGCCTCGAAGAATGCAAAGAACCTGATCACACGGATAACCGGCGATCACAGGTCCGGAATGCCGGATACGCTTTATTCACTCTTTGAGGTGGACGCGTCAGGATTATCTGGCAAAAGCAAGCCAGAACTATTTGCGTTTGCGGCGGATCGGATGCACGAGTTATCTGGCGGTAAGATCAAGCATTACATCGTGTTTGAGGATGCGCCGTCCGGAATAGGGGCGGGTAAGGATAACGGTATGTTTTGTGTTGGGATACGGAGGATCGGTGACCCATCCATCCTTGTTGGGGCTGGTGCAGATATTGTGGTCGATGATCTCGGTGAACTGAGTTATGATGCGCTGAGATCGTGGTTTATTGAGGCGGGACATCAGGCGGTATAAGAGTCTCTGATTATCATGAGTATCCCGGGGACCGGTCCACTTGGAGCTAGTTAATCTCTTATTTACCAGTCCCCATATAGCGCGACCGCGCGTATGGTGTCTGGCAGGTTCTGCCTGCACGGGGCGTCACCCCATTTTTCGCCGAAACAAACCCATCTCCGATCTTCCCCCCAGTCCAGCCATACATCACCGCCACCGAAACAAACGATACCTTGAAGCATAGAATACTTCAATACTGCACTACAAGGCAATTGCAAAGACATGGAGTATGTAACCTGATGAATCTGAAGATCCTGAATAAAACAGATACTGAACTGGAGATGGAACTTGCAGGCGAGACGCACACCCTGTTGAACCTGCTAAAATCAACCCTTTTGGAAGATGATGCGGTCGAGATTGCGAGCTATGATATCAGGTATCTCGGCATCAGCGAACCGATCATGTATGTGCGCACAAGCGGCGTGGATCCGATACAGGCGGTACGCAGCGCGCTTGCTAAAGTGACTGCGATGTGCGATGAACTCAAGGGCGTGTTCCTTGAGCAAGCAAACATCTGAAACGAAGCATTTATCATGGTACATGTACCAGTGAGGGAATCGATGAGTGAAAGCGAAATCCTTGAACGGATCAAACAGGCGGAATCCGATGCAAAAGCAATGGTTGCGCAGGCACACGAGGACACACGGAAGATAATCGCCGATGCCAGAGCAGAGGCGCGTGGAATCTCAAACAGTGCTGAAGAGCGCGCACGGGATCATGCCGATCACCTGATGGATGCCGAAAAAAATAGGATAGCTGAAGAGCGGAAAACGATCCTCCAGAAGGGAGAGGTTGATGCAAAAGCACTGAAAGATGCTGCATCGGGCAGGATCGATGCCGCGGTTGATTTTTTACTCGCAGAATTTGAGAGGACGGTTCATGCTGAAGCCAAAGCAGATGAGTAGGGTGCTGTTCGTTGGTCACAAGGATTATCTTGAACCGACCATAGAGGTCATGCACGACATGCATGTTGTGCATATCGAGGAGTATACCGAAGAGGAGTATTTCAGCATCGGCAAACCACTTGCCGGCGCGGATCAGGACTCACGGATGCTGCTTAAACTGCGCTCGATCGCAAATTTTCTTGGCATCAAAAAACCATATCTTGAGCCAACCAGCGCCGAAAAAGTATCGTCGGAACTCGTTGGGAAACTCGACGAACTTGAGTCCGCGGTTTCGGAAAAACTGAAGAGAAAATCCGAGATCGAGGCAAATGTAAAGGGCGCAGAGACAAACATACATGAAATCAGAGTTTTTTCAGGAATTCCTTTAAATTTTAATCTTTGTAGAGGATATGACACACTTCACGTCTTTGCCGGTACGATCAAGAAGGGTGCAGAGATTGAAGCTAGCCTGAACCGGATCACTACTGATTACCAGTTATATGTCGGCACCACCGGCACGATCGTGTTATTTGTTCCGGCTAAATACACTGATGAGGTCGCCAAACTGCTAAATGACGCTCTATTTAATGAGGTTGCTATACCCGCGATGTCTGGTGTGCCCGATGAACTGCTTGGCGAACTTAAAACCCGGCACGACATGTTTGTAAACGATCTTGAATCTCTCTCTTCTGAGATCGATTCGATGAAAGCACAGTACGAGGAGTTCATTCTCGCAAGCGAGGAACTGCTCTCCATCGAGACCCAGAAGAAGGAGGCACCACTCTTCTTTGCAACATCCGAGCACGCTTTCATAATCGACGGCTGGGTTCCGGATGACGAGTTCGAGACACTGGAATCACGTGTCAAAGAGGCGACCGGCGACAGGGTTCATGTCACACTACACGAAGGAGCAACTGACGGGGTTGCCGCTGACGATGCAAATATCCCGATAGAATACGACAACCCGAAGATCGTGAAGCCGTTTGAAGCGGTCATGAATCTCTATGCCCGTCCGAAATACCACGAGATAGACCCGACCACATTTGTATTTATAGCATTCCCGCTCTTCTATGGAATGATCCTTGGAGACATTGGATATGCATTAATATTACTTGGAATAGCCCTCTACGGCAGATCCAAACTGCATGGCGAAGGGTGGAACTCACTATTTACCGTCCTGATCTACTGCAACATATCCACACTCTTCTTCGGGATATTATATGCGGAATTCCTCGGGTTTCCGCTGGCAGGGCTTCACGGACATCCGGGATTGATTCCGGGGTGGCACACAATTGAACTCTTCGCCGGTCTGGGTAATGAGCATATCACATACCCGATCCACAGAACACACCTCGTGACCACCCTTCTGGTCGTGACCCTCTTAATCGGTGTGATACATATCAACACAGGGTTTATCCTTGGGTTCCGAAATGTGCTCACGAAACACGGCATGAAAGCGGCGATACTCGAAAAGGGCGGCTGGATGGTGCTGCAACTTGGTATATTCCTTCTCCTGTTCGGGATGATGGATATTGTGCCAGGCATGTTGCCGGGTGCAGCTGTATTCGTGGTTGCAGTCATCATGCTGATTGCAGGAGAGGGTGGCACCGCAATAATTGAGATACCATCCATCTTGAGTAACATCCTTTCGTACTCACGACTGCTTGCAGTGGGTCTATCATCGATCGGCATCGCGTCGGCAGTCAACATCATGGCCGGAATGATGTGGTCGAGTGGAGGTGTCTTCATAATCGTCGCAGTGCTCATATTCATACTTGGACATGCGATCAATACCGCACTGAGCGTGATTGCCCCCGGACTTCATGCGCTCAGGCTGCAGTATGTGGAATTCTTTACCAAGTTCTACGACGGCGGGGGCAGAATATACGATCCATTTGGATATAACAGAACATACACAGAGGAATAATGATGACAATACCAGTAGATATAGCAGCAGCATCAGCTGAACAACTGATAGCAAACCAGAACGGTTTGATCGCGATCGGCGCAGGACTTGCAGTTGGACTTGCAGGACTTGGCTCAGGTCTCGCTGAGAAAGACATCGGTTCCGCAGCGGTCGGAGCATTCACCGAGAAAGAGGAGCTCTTTGGTAAGGGCTTGATTATGACCGTCATTCCGGAAACCATCGTAATCTTCGGATTCGTTATCGCGATTATGATGATCATCTAACCATGGGACTGGAAAACGTCGTTTCTGACATCCTGAAAAGCGCACAGGATGAGGTCTCTGCAATCACTGCGGAACGTGACAGCGAGGTCTCAAAAATCATCGAGGAGGCGAAGCGCACCGGCGAACGGACAACCGGCGAGATGGTTGCATCCGCCGAGACTGAGGCAGGGCGTATCAGCAAGCAGGAACTCTCAGGCGCGAATCTCGAGGTGAGAAGGATGATCCTGAACATGCGCAAAGAGATACTGGATGAGACATATCGTCAGGCACTGAAGCGTATTCGCGAGCAGGATAGCACAGCGCTCTTGCAGTCATTGATCGATGCACATAGTGGCGATGCTACCCGTGTGTACTCAAGTCAGCAGGATCGATCGACCGTTGAGCAACTCTGTACCGATCGATCGATCAAATACGCAGGCGACATCGACTGTATAGGTGGAATCCTCCTTGAAACTGATGATAGAACTGTGAGGCTGGATTATACGTTTGATACAATCATGGATGAGGTCAGCGAGCGGTCGATGAAACAGGTATCGCAGATCCTGTTTGAACAGACATGATCATTGTCCTGTCGGTCGGCGGCTCGGTAATCAGTCACGGTCAGCACCGGTTCGCCGAATATTCGAAGGTACTTAAGACTCTGTCATCGGATCACACGGTCTTTGTGGTGGTCGGTGGCGGAGCAACTGCCCGCGATTATATAGAGAAAGCCCGCACATTCGGAGCAGACGAGGCGTTCTGTGATGCGATTGGAATTGGAGTTACCCGGTTAAATGCACGCATCCTCATCGCCGCTATGGGGCATGATGCGTACCCGGTTCCACCTGAAACACAGGAGGATGCCGTGGTTGCATCGCTCTCTGGGCGGATCGTTGTTATGGGGGGGACAATCCCCGGGCACACAACCGATGCGGTTGCTGCCATACTCGCCGAATGCGCACATGCGGACATCTTGATCAATGCCACCGCAACAGACGGGATATATACGAAAGATCCGAAGAAACATCCCGATGCGGTGAAAATGGACGAGATCTCCCCGGAACAGTTGGTCGGGCTTATCGCTGCGGAAAAGATGGGTGCTGGCGCGAACCTGCCGCTTGACATGCTTGCGGCAAAGATCATCGAACGGTCAGGGATTCCCACAGTCGTGATCGACGGGAGCGACCCGTCAAACGTTCTTAGCGCCGTGCGCGGAGAGGAGCTCGGGACGTGTGTGAGATTAGTGACGCCACCTACCTGAAGCACTTGACGCACGATATAATCAGATCGCCCGCCCTGGTCATATCCATTGCAAGATCCATTCCTTCGTCCAGACCGGGCACTTCTTGTGCAAAATCAGTATTTATGCCAACTGTGATGACCTCATTGACAAAATCCCTGTTTTCTGTGATTAATTCGATTACTCTCCCGGAATCAAGCCCCTCGCAGACGTTGTACTCCTCGATTCCAATAATCAGGACAATCTTACCTAATTCCCCCGTATCTCCTGCGATGCGTCTGGCATGATTTATCGCAGACTCTGCTGACGGCATATTCATGCCAGAGTTCGAGTTATCAATGATTGTTCTACCTTCGACCTCTGAGACTTTCATCCTACCGCTTACGCCGCAGAAATTTCCAAGAAACGATTCTATACATCCAGGGTCAACATTCATCGAGATCGCAGCAGCCACCGCAGCAAGAATCGCTGTTTTGTACGAGAAGATATCATAATTCCGGACTGCAAACTCGATGCGTGTGTCAGCAGCCGCGATCACACAGCGTTCCGGTGTGACACTCTCAAAATATATGTCACCACCATCTCCAAATGTGAAGGTGTCTGCAACCAGGTCTGAAACAGGCACTGACACAACATCGCGTCCCAGAATCAGCGTTGATCCGGGTTTTGCCTGCCGCACCATCTGCATCTTTGCACCGGACGCTGTTGTCGTGTCGTTTGCGATCAGGTAGTCACCTGCAAACGTGGTGACGATACCTATGTTTGCAAGACCTGTGCCACCAAGTGAGACTTCAAATATGAACACATCCGGATCGTGCGCGTCTCTGGCAGACTTCACAACCTCAATGATGCTTGCGGGCGTGATGCTAAACTTGGCGATCACTTGCGGGTTGCTGCCACCTGAGCCGTCCCAGTACTCTACACCCGCGCTTGAATGCGATACAACGCTCCTGCCGGCACACGATGATATAATCTCTGCAAGCGTTCGCACAGTGCTTGTCTTCGCGGTCGTGCCGGTGACCTCAATCACCTCGTAGCCCTGAAGGTGGCTCTGCATAATCTTGCAGACAGCAGCATGGTGTGTGATTACCGGCACCTCTGCCGCACGAGCACCAGCAAGTGTTGGGTATGCAGAGTCCAGATGCACGGGCGAGACGATCAGATCGAAACTGCTCGCATCAGGCGGTTCTGCCAGCACAGATATGCCGCGTGATTCGAGACCCGCCCTCACGCCCCGGTCAAGCGTGTGATACACATCAACAGCAGTGACTGTTTGTGTGCCAGTCTCTGTAATCCCTGCAAGACACTGCGCGATCAGACTGCCGCCATGCGTCAGATCGAGCACCGCAATATACATGTTCAGCGGGCGAGTGCTTCCTCTGCCCTGCTGTATGCGATATCGGCTATGCGTGGATCGGCGCCAAGCGGCTCTGCATACAGAACCTCGACACTTGTTCCGTCGATATCAACCACCGCTTTTTTGTCATCGCCCAGATTCAGTTCCTCAGGGATGTCTTCGAGTGTGTGAACGCCATGTGCAAGGAATAGCGGGAGCGCGACAATTCTGTCGATACCCGTTCCCTTGAAACTCTCCAAACCATCTTTGAGGTCTGGCTTGTCCATGTTCAGAAACGCTGTTCGCACAAGGACGTTCTTCTGATTGGCGATCATTTCTGCCATATTCTCAACGAGCTCCCTGTTGTGGGGGCGCGTGCTCCCATGTCCAAGTAGCAGTATACCTGTCTTTTCGTTCATAATTTACCTCCATGTTTTATGTCGGATGTTTGAAGGTAGCCCCCTATAGTTAAACCCATCGTATGTGTGACCACAATGTTTTTAAATAATAAGTGACAATTATTATAATGATGATGATCTTCTGGGGTTGATCGTCATTGTGCGTTTGTATAGGCGGTGGGTGCAGGGTTATGTGGTGTGATGATAATGTAGTATTGGGGTATAAGCAAAATGGGGGAAACAGAAAAACTGTGGAGTAACATTGATGATGCAATCGTTGGTGCGATATGTCTTGTCTTTGGATGGGGTTCGGCGACGCTTGGGCACGAGTGGTTCCATTCAGCAATTGCGATTACACTTGGATATACGGTGTCACTCGGGGATATTACACTCACTACAGGTTCGATGTTTGTGCACGGGGAGATGACCTCGATCGACACGCTGTTCATCGCTGCCGCGGGCAGTGTTGGGTTAATACTGGTTGGATTAGCGCTGATATATTCATGCAACAGCAGGATGATGCATATGATCGGTGTCGTCTTCCTGTGCAGGGCATGGATCGACGCGCTGCCGCTGTGTGATCTGGACGGCGCAATTTTTGCGCATTCTGCCTGCAACGTCCTTGGTACCGCAGGATACTTGCTTGCATGGGCGTTTGTCCTCTCTGAAATCCTTGTTAGCGGCGGTGCAATAGCGCACACGCTTAAGAGCGGGGTTCATTGACTGAGGTATCAAAGCAAAACACTTATAACCAATGCATCCCTGATCATAGTCGTATGAGGGGTGTAATTCTGGCGCTTGTCGTCCTGTCGATAGTTATCAGTGGTTGTGTTGATCAGGGTGCTCACGAAACGGTTCAACCGGACCCGGACCAAGGTCAACATCAACCGGAATCAGAATCAGAACCGGTTCAGGAAGCAAAACTCGCTACAGAACCAATTGATCTGTCCAGCGCCGCAACAGATACCATGGATTTTGCCAGACACTACTCGCTGCAACCGTTGAGTATCGATCTGAAGGTTCCAGAGTACGATTTGCCACTACAAACAGACCAGATCTCAAATTACGATTCGTTTTCAGAAAAAATCCAGCTCAGCAACAGTGCCACGAGTCTGCTTGAAGAGAACGGCTTTGTTGTGATCGAAAATCCAGTCTACCGGGCGGAAGATGATATTATCCAGCCATACAAGACGCTCGCTGATGACAAGATACCGGTATTCGTCACCACCGATTCACTGTTGCACCTTTATCACATCCAGTTCGACGAGACGCTGCGGCAGATAGAGGAGCAGGAATTCTATGACTTGATCTGGGAGATCAGCGGGGAATTACTGAACGATTCGATGGAATCTTACGAAAATTCGGACGGCGAGCTGAAAGAGGCATCAAGGAGGAATGTTGCATACTTTGCAGTCGGATTAAACTTACTCAAGCCATCTCCGGAACAGGTCTGCCAGAGTGAGAACGAGTGGGAGTGTACAGACGCTTACTTTGAGAAAGAGGATCTGGCGCGATACCGTTTTGAAGTCCCGTCGCTTGTCGCTGATGATGTTGAAGATGAATTAAAATTGATCGACGAGCATTCCGGGTTTGCAGAGTCTCCTATTTTCATTTACAGTGAAGATTATTCCCAGTACGTCCCGAGAGGGCACTACACGCGCTCGGAGAAGCTGAAGAACTATTTCAAGGCGTTTATGTGGTACGGCAGGATGAGCATGTTACTCAAGGGCTCTGACACGATACCGCCCGGGACGACCGACCCGTACTCGGAGGAGGGTCTAATCTCCACAGAGGACGCAAGAATCCAGACGATGGCTGCCTGCCTGATATCATCCGAATTTGGAGGGAATCAGGAGCTCATGGACAAGTGGGATCGAATTTACGCGGTAACAGCTTTTTATGTGGGATTATCTGATGATCTTGGACCTTATGAGTACATAGATGCGTTGAACCATGTCTTCGGGGAAACATTCGACCGAAGTGACTTAAACGAGGAGACGATCGGGGCAGTGAAAGCGAAACTGGCAGAGCACAGGTCTCCTGAAATATACGGCGGGACCGGAGCCTGCGTGATACTGCCACCGTTTACCCCGGAGCAGGCGGATCAGTGCCTCGAAAACACCAAAGGATTTCGGATGATGGGGCAGCGGTTCATTCCTGACTCGTACATGTTCACAAACCTTGTCGGGACATACACCGACCTTTATCAAGGAGACGGAGAGCCGTTCACGCTCATAATCGATGGTGCCGGAAGACCGGTCAGGGGATTTCCCCGAGGTCTTGATGTAATGGCGCTCCTTGGGTCTGATCGGTCGAGGGAACTACTGGATGAACTGGACGATTCCAATTACAAGGAGTATACTCACCAGTATGACGAGTTGAAGGGAGAATTTGACTCGTTTGATTATGCGGACTGGAACAGGAACCTCTACTGGTCATGGCTCTTTGCATTAAAGCCCCTGCTCAATGACCGCGGCGCGGGTTATCCAACGTTCATGCAGACCAGCGCGTGGCAAGATAAGGAACTGACCACTGCTCTTGCATCATGGACAGAACTCAGGCACGACACGATTCTCTATGCCAAGCAGAGCTACACCGCGATGACTACCAGTATGCCTCTTGAAAAGGAGACACCCGTTGTTGGATACGTCGAACCGGTTCCTGAGTTCTACAACCGGTTGCTTGCGCTTACACGGATGACGAACAGCGGTCTTGGCGAGATGGGTGTTCTCGACGGTTCTGCGAAATACCGGCTGGAAAGTCTGGAAGAGATACTTGAGCGGCTTGTTGAGATCTCGTCAAAGGAACTGGAAAACAAGGAGCTAACAGAGGCTGATTACGATTTTATCAAGAACTTTGGCGATAATCTGGATGGCGTCATCGCTGGTGTTGAGGATAAGGCAAAGAAGACGACGATTGTTGCCGATGTGCATACGGACGGCAATACAAAGCAGGTTCTTGAAGAGGGCGTTGGATACGTTGATCTGATCGTTGTCGCATACAAGCTCCCCGACGGGAGAATCCTCATCGGAGCAGGTCCTGTTATGAGCTATTACGAATTCAAGCAGCCGATGAGTGAGAGACTCACCGACGAGGCATGGCGAGAGATTCTTGCTGCGAGCCCACCAGAGAAGCCGGAATGGACATCGAATTTCGCTGAATGATCGATTATTACCTGTGAATTACAGCGTCCCTGCCGATTACTTGATGTCTGCCCATGGTGATGTGCCATAATGCAAAAATTGACCGTGGGGCATGACCGGCTGCTTGTCATCTTCCTCTTACTCGGGCTCGTGATACTTGCATTTATACTGATCCCGCTTCTGAACCTGACCGCAGGTCAACTCATCTCCAACCAACCCGGCATGGCAGAAGCAATCAACGATTCCGCGGTCTGGAAAGCGATGCTCCTTACGATGTACACCGCACTTGCCGCAACCGCCATAGCATTCGTATTCGGCGTGCCCCTCGCATACTTCCTTGCACGACGCGACTTCCCTGGCAAAGGTATAATCGAGAGCATCGTGGATATCCCGATCATCGTTCCGCACACGGTGGCAGGCATCGCACTCCTCACGGTTTTCGGGCTGCATGGATTGCTCGGGCAGCCGTTGGCACAGGTCACCCAGTTCAGGGACGCGATGCCCGGAGTCGTGGTTGCGATGCTCTTTGTCTCGGTGCCATTCCTGATCAACTCGGCACGGGAAGGGTTTCAGAGTGTGGATCCACGCCTAGAAAACGTTGCCAGGTCGCTCGGAGCATCGGACTGGGGTGCATTCACGCTGGTTACGGTTCCGCTTGCCGCGCGGCACATCCTTGTGGGATCAATCATGTGCTGGGCGCGGGCGATGAGCGAGTTTGGCGCAGTCATCGTGATTGCATACTACCCGATGATCACGCCGACCCTGATCTACGAGCGATATATCTCTTACGGGCTTTCCGCCTCATCTCCAATCGCCGTTCTGATGATCGTCGTTTGTCTGGCAATATTTATCACATTGCGGGCGATCTCGTCAGGGTGGAGGCGATACGATCGTGGGTAGGGCACTACTGGTTTTGTGCGTGTTTAGCTAAACACATACAATGCAAACATATTATCAATATCTTGATGCACTACCATCCCCGTGTGTCAATCTCGTGGTTTTTTCGCCTAAACATACCCAAGTTTCAGAGGATACAACAAACTCAGGATAGTCTCTCCCGGTTGAGGTGAGACTGCGCCCGGAACTTGCGCAGGTGAGGTACCTTAAGTATCAACGACCACCTGCACGACGTACCCGACATCGGTTCGCTCGATCACCATATCATGGAAGGTGACCGCCTTTACACCGACATCGAACATGTGCTTGCCAAGGTCAATTGCCTCCCCGGTTGCGTGCGCATGGATATGATACTGGTCACCACGCCGCTTAATTTGCTCAACACGAAACCTGCAAAACACAATCTCCTCAACTTCAAACAGGTACAACAGTTCCGAAAGAAAGTCGTAAAGTAGACCCTCACAATCATCGGCATCGAGATCGATATCAAGCGTTGTTATCGGCTGCACTGTGTCGGTATCGATCATCGCGCCAAACATAGCAAGCGCAGCATACTCGAACGCCACTTCAATTGTTTTTCCCAAGACGCGGAACTTGACATCAGCAGGATGATCAAGATACTCGATATGCGGGTGGTTTTGTGGTTGCATCCCGGTTCACCTTGTTTACTTTTATTAACTACACATTTTTGAGTGCTTCTTTGATCAGTTCTCCCACATCAACACCATGAACATGTTCTGACCGTAACGCCCCGTGCACAGCCGCCTCTGCCGTAGCCCTCGTGTATCCAAGTGAGATCATGCCCGCGATCGCAGAGCTTGCAAGATCCGGCGGCTGCCCGATTTCTGCCGGTATTTTTGTTATTTTGTCTTTTAATTCGAGAATGAGGCGTTTTGCGGTCTTTGTCCCGATACCGGAGATGCTGCTTAGCACCCCCGGGTCTTCGTTGTATACTGCAGATTTGAATTCATTATAGGATATTCCAGATAATATATTTATAGCAACGCCCGGTCCGATCCTTGATACGCTGAGCAACAACCTGAAAAACTCAAGCTCCCCTGTGCTTGCAAACCCATATAGTAAAAGTGCATCCTCCCTTACATGGAGGTGTGTGTGCAGCCGCACCCGGTCTCCGATTTCGGGCAACGTGACGTATGTTGATGCGGGAATGTACAGCTCATACCCGATGCCGCTAACATCGATTATTGCGCGGGCAGGGGATTTTGTATTCAGGGTTCCGTTGATGTGTGCGATCATAGATCAAACCATCCCATAACTCACGTGCCGATTACCCCCTTCTGCGGGGTTTTGATAAACCGTGCCGTGATGCAATATGATATTAGCCATCTGATTTCTTTAAATCATCTTATGTTTCGTTGTGCGTGTTTGTACAACCACAAGATCTCACAGATTTCTACGAGAAAGTATGAGGTGGCGGGAGCGTTTCCAGCTCATAATAATGAGGATTCCCCTGAGCACAACAAACTTAATACCCAGCACCTCATAGTATATATTGGGTATATCCGGGAAAGGGCAACAATTATGCTTGTGATGGGGTCATCAGCACGGTTGCCAGTTTGCAGGTGTAGAATCCAAAAGTAGGATGTGGTAAAGGTGAGTAACCTAAAAGAAGATATCAAAATCGGTTTTGAGGATGCGAGTGCACGGTTCATGCACATGTTTGGCAAAGAAGAGCAGCCAGTTCAGCCAGTAGGGGTAAAACTGGTTCTGAAGGGGCAGGCAGTTCCGGAGGGCACGAGATCTCCTGCAGAGTATCAGGGAGTTCCGTGGTGTGAAGCGGTGAGACTCGCAGCGATGGATGATGAAGTGGTAGTGATCAACAGGGAGAATGTGGGATGTCCGGCATCCGCTATCGCTCTTGGTCTTGTCGACGAGCGGGAGAGTAAATCGCTTGCTGGCACGCGCAAATACACCGACATGATGGAGACTGCGGCGTCTCCGGCAGATTTTACTGACGGGCTGGTCTATGCATGTAAAGCAAGCGGCAATATGCAATTTGCACTCTTTGGCGAGGATGACACCGGGCGGTATGAGACCCACGGCGCAGCGCTCAATGCCATTTCCGGGATGGTGTCGATACAGCCTGCAATCATGGACGCGGCTGTGGCATATCCTGCAGGAAAACTTGGGATCGTGCCTGATCTCGTGATTCTCGGACTCCTGCCAAAGCAGGTGTTGCTTGCGATTCAGGGCTACAACTTCCAGAATGGCAATCGCTTTCGGATGGACACCATCGGGATTCGGGGTGTGTGTGCAGACCTGACAGCGCAGCCATACATGGAGCAGAGGTTAAACGGCTCGTTCTTCTGTCTCGGAGCAAGAGCAGTGGGTGGATGGGGCGGCAACATGATGGGTCTTGGCATGCCGTTGTCGGTATTCCAGGCGATGGTTGCGGGCATGGATAAATCGGCAGGCGGTTTTCCATATAATGCCTATCCTGACTGACAGGGATAACAATAATAATTAAGGGATACAGGGGGATTATAGGGGCAAATAGATGAATAAGGAGAAAAATCCACCGTTAAAGGAACTCGTGGACCTCAGTGAACTGCAGTTGATTCAGGATAACTTTGCAGAGACGGTTGGCACATCTTCGGTCATTTTTTCAGCGGAATGCAAGCCTTTGACTGAGTTTAGCAACCCGACCGGTTTCTGTTCCCTGATCCAGTCAACTACTGCCGGAAAAGAGCGCTGCTTCCAATCGTTTCAGGAGATGGCAAAGGGTGCGCTCGAGTCAGAAGAGCCTGGAATTATGTATTGCTTTGCACATGGCGGTCATTTCGTTGCGCCGATTATAATTGGTTGCGAGCACAAAGGGACGATGTTTGCGGGACAATTTACACCGGTGGAGTTTTCCGGGGAGCAACTGGATAATATCAGACAGATAGCGGGGGAAATAGGAATAGATCCTGAACTGCTCATCGCTGAAGCAGAGCAGATGCGTGTTGTCCGGGAAGATGTGGTCCGGAATTATTCGAGTCTCCTGTTCCGGATAGTCGGGGTTATTGCGAAGCTGGGCTCGCAGGCAGGGGAACTGCGTCAGGCAAAGGACACACTACAGGATGCGCATGGTGCACTGGAGAAACGCGTGCAGGAACGAACATCGGAACTTGCGGAAGCAAACGCCGGACTGCAGCAGGAAATTGCCGAGCGCAAAAGCGCAGAAGAATCGCTTCGTGAGGGCGAAGAGCGGTTTCGAATGATGTTTGAGAATATGAACGACGCCGTGGCCATCTATGAGTCAGTTGACGGCGGAAAGGATTTCATCTTCAAGGATTTCAACCGGACCGGAGAGACGATCGATGGTGTGAAGAGAGAAGACCTAATCGGTAAAAGCGTGCTCGACGTATTCCCCGGAGTTGTGGATTTCGGACTCTTTGATGTTTTCCGGAGGGTATGGCGGACCGGTGAGCCGGAGCACCACCCCATCTCTCTTTACAAGGGTAAAAAAATTTCTGGCTGGAGAGAGAACTACGTCTACAAGCTGCCATCCGGCGAAATCGTTGCGATTTATGACGATGTGACCGAGCAAAAGCAGATAGAGGAATCGCTCGCTGATAGCGAAGAGAAACACCGCACACTGGTTGAGACCCTGACCGACCTCGTCTTCACGATAGATATGGAAGATAGGTTTACATATCTCAGCCCAATCTTCGAAGATATTACCGGTTACCCGGTCAGGGATTTTATAGGGCATTCGTTCACCAAAGTCATTGTTCCGGAATACATCGAATCAACGGTCAACCGCTTCAAACACGGAGTTTCAGGCGAAGAGATCTCACTTTATGAGGTAGAACTCATACATAAGGATAAAAAAAGCGTTCCGATAGAATTAAATGTGACTTCACTACTTAATGCGGATGGAGAGATCATCAGCAGGACTGGCACCGCCCGCGACATCACCGAGCGCAAAAGACTTGAGCGAGAGTTACAGCAGGCGTTTGGTAAACTGAAGGTGTCTTATGAGGAGCTATCCATCCCCGTGATCCAGGTGTGGGGCGGTGTGCTCGTGCTCCCGCTAATAGGCGTTCTTGACAACGAGCGGATTAACCGGTTGATGGAGACAATGCTTGCAAAGATTGTCGAGACACAATCAAGAGTTGTGATCATCGACGTAACCGGTGTACATTCCATCGATACGGATGTTGCAAACGACCTGATCAACGTGACGAATGCAGCAAAGCTGCTCGGTACAAGATGTGTCGTCACAGGAATAAAGCCGAAGGCTGCGCATACGCTTGTCGGGCTTGGCGTGGATATGTCGGAGATTATAACGAAGCGGTCGATGCAGGAGGGACTTAAATATGCGCTGCAGACCGCATGAGCAGGGACTGGGGTTGATGCATGAACGAGACTACCAGCAACCAAAATCCCAGAACAACCTGAGAAAAGAATTTATGGACATTGCTACAAATGATAAATTGGGTCTGCTTAAAATGGGGTAATTGACATGGGAACAATATTAGCAACGGGATTGGGTAAAGGTGCCTATAGTGTCGTAGCGGCTGAAAAAGCTGTTATGCAGGCGAAAGATAAGTTGGGCGGAGGTCGTGTGGACATATCGCTCGTGTATTCATCCAGTGACTACGACTATCAAGCGGTAGTTGATACAGTAAGAGCAGCCACTGGCAATGCACCTCTGATCGGCTGCTCGTCATCAGGCGAGTTTACCGAGGAGAACGTGGAACAAGGAAGTGTTGCTGTTGGCTTGATTGCTTCGGATGACATCAAGTTCGCAACAGCGATCGCGGATGGCGTGAAAGAAGATCCTGAGCGCGCGGTGAGAACGGTCGCAAACAAACTTCCGCTGGAAATGGGGAATTGTCCACACCTATCTGCTATTTTCTTCATTGATGGGCTGGCAGGGGTCGGCGAGGAGATGACAGTGCTGGCATCCACAGTCTTCAACCAGACATTCGGTAAGAACGTGAAACTTGCAGGTGGTGCTGCGGGTGATGACCTGAAATTCAAAGAGACGTTCGTCTTCTCTGATGACAGCATATCAACCGATGCGGTCAGTGTATGTCTCTTCGCTTCAAAAAAGCCGCTTTACACCGGTGTGCAACACGGTCACACGCCTGTAAGCGAGCTATTGCGGACAACCAGGGCCGAGGGATGCGTGTTGCATGAAATCGATGGACGACCCGCATGGGACGTCTGGAAAGAGAGGACTGCAAAAGCAGCCAGTAAGATCGGTGTTGATGTCGGAGCGATCGAGGGGGTAGATATAGGCGCGCACCTGATCAGGTTTGAACTCGGTTTACCAAATGTAGATGGACAGTACAAGATAAGAGTGCCACTTGGCAAGAATGAAGACGGTTCCTTAAATTTCGGCTGCGCTATTCCGGAAGGCATCAGTTTTCGCATAATGGAGGGCAATAAGGAAAATCAGATCGTATCCGCGAGAGTTGCAGCAGAAATAGCGAAGGAAAATTCCGGTGATAGTGAAATTGCAGGTGCGATTGTCTTCGACTGCGCATGCAGGCACTTGATTCTGGGCGATGAGTTCTATAGGGGCGTAGACCAGTTCAAGGAGTTACTTGGAGATGTTCCTGTGCTTGGCTGGGAGACGTATGGCGAGATCTGTATGGAACCCGGGCAGTTCAGCGGTTTTCACAACACCACGTCGGTAGTCATGATAATACCGAAGTAAGAAGTGGGAATTACAGATTGGGGAATACTATCGTGACGCAGATTTTGCAGTATGCGCGAAAGCGGATGGGGTCGTAAAAATCATTGGGGATGACTGTAGATGAACCAGGGATATGGTGCAAAATGTTTGAAATAAAGATAAGTGAGTTGATAGGCGCTTATGCATCGAGTATGGGTGCAACATCTGCCGAGGAGTTAATCAAGGGGGGGATAAGAAAAGCGCACCTCGAAGAGAAAGAAACTTACACGAGAGAAGAAATTGCACGGTTATGCGGTGAATTGATGCGGGACGGGGGCTTAATCAGAATACTTGCTCAAAATTTTCTAGTTCAGCTGGAATATGTGGCGCGAGAAGAACTGGAAGAACTGGTGCAGAAGAGAACCAGGGAACTCACCGAGACAAATGAAGAGCTGAATATATCCAAACAGCATTTTCAGACACTTTTTTCCGCAATGGTTGATCCAGTGGTCATAATTGATAGCAGAGGCGTACTCGTGGAGACCACTGATAATGTAGAAGAGGTCACAGGATTTGAAAAGGAAGAACTACTGGGCAGAAGTTTTTCAGAGACCGGAATCGTGACTGAAGAAAGTAAAGCCATGATAGCAGAAAATCTGGCAAAACAGAGGTCAGGGGTGAATGTTGCCCCGTGTGAGGTCGAGGTGCTCACGAAGGACGGGAGAAAACTACCTTTCGAGGTGAATGCGGCACAGATCACCCATACAGATATCGAACAACCCGCAGACATGTTGATATTCAGGGATATCACCGAGCGCAAGAAGGAAGAAGAGGAGACGCGGCGGCTGGCAACAATAGTGGAACAGGCGGCGGAAGGAATCGCCGTTGCAGACATTGAGGGCAATATACAGTTCGCCAACCAAGCGTGGGCAGCTATGCACGGATATGAGAACAGCAACGAACTGGTAGGCAAGCATCTAAGCATATTTCACACTGAAGAGCATTTGAAGACTGAGGTAATCCCGTTCAACGAGGAGGTCAAGCAAAGTGGGCACAACGCTGGTGAAGTAGCGCACATGCGTAAAGACGGAACAACATTTCCGACAATGATGGTAGTTAGTCTACTTAAGAACAAACAAGACAAGCCTTATGGTATTGTGGGTTTCGCGCGGGACATCACCGATCGCAAAAGACTTGAGCGAGAGTTGCAGCGGGCGTTCGGTAAACTGAAAGCGTCCTACGAGGAGTTGTCCATCCCCGTGATCCAGGTGTGGGGCGGTGTGCTCGTTCTCCCGATCATAGGCGTTCTTGACCGCGAGCGGATCAACCGGTTGATGGAGACAATGCTTGTGAAGATTGTCGAGACACAATCAAGAGTTGTGATAATCGACGTGACAGGCGTGCGTTCCGTTGATACGAATATTGCAAGCCATCTGATAAACGTGACGAAAGCGGCGAAGCTGCTCGGCACAAAGTGCGTCGTCACAGGAATAAAGCCGGATGCTGCGCATACGCTTGTCGGGCTTGGCGTAGATATGTCAGAAATTACAACGAAGCGGTCGATGCAGGAAGGGCTAAAGTATGCGCTGAAGATCGAAGGGGCGGAGGTGAGTTGACGCCTGAACGAAACAAATGAGAAGTGGCGGACGGTGATTGAAGAGATGCCAATTGGGGTCATGTTGGTCGATTGCAACCGAAAGATCAGGAACATCAACAAATCCGCTGCGGATATTGTCGGCATATCGAAGGAAGAGATTTTCGGCAGAGTATGCCATGAGTTCGTCTGCCCGATGCAAGAGAATGACTGCCCGGTCTACGACCACGGAAAAACTCTTGACCGTGCAGAGGCGGTGCTTATATCAAAAGACCGCGGGGAGGTCGCAATCGAGAAGACAGTGACAAAGATTGTGATGGACGGCGAAGAGATGCTTGTTGAGGTGGATCCCGCGACACGCGGGAGCCTGCAGGAGGGACTCGCGTATGCGATGTTGAGGGTTGGTGAAGGCGACATGGGGACAGAGGGGTTGCGCAGATGAAGATTCGGACAAGAGTTCGTATCGTACTGGTTGTCGCCATACTGATCACAGGCGCGGCGGGGATCATAGCAAGCAATATCGTCTCAAGGGAGATCGTGGAAGAGGAGATCTGTAATCAGCTGGTTCTGACTGTGCAATCACGAGCAAATCATATCGAGACGTTTCTGGATATGCACAAACTGGAGGTCGAAAGAACGGCAAGCAGTTGCATAATCAAAGATTTCCTGACAACGGACGTGGACGATGAGTGCTATGCTGCACAGTACGAACAGGTGACTGCAAGACTGCATACGCTCGTAGCAACCGACGATACGACCTGCAAGATCTCTCTTTTTGACAGAAACGGGACTGTTGTCGCCTCAACTGACGAGACGGTTGTCGGGATCGACAAAAGTTCGGAGTATATTTTCCTGGAAGGGAGCAAACGGACTTATGTGGGTGATGTTCGTGTGTGCGGAGGTACCGGACTACCAGCTATTCGATTTTCCGCCCCTGTAATCAAGAACGAGGTAGTGGGCGTCATAGTCATAGTCATACAAATGAACGATCTGGACGCAATCACAACAGACAGAATATGCCTTGGCGAGACCGGGGAGGTATACCTCGTAAACATGAATGAGTACATGATAACGCCCTCGCGGTTTACGGATGACACGTTCCTGGAACAGAAGGTCGCAACAGGGCATCTCGGAGATGAGCCTAAAGACCGCAAAGATATAGGGGGCGGGGGATACGGGCATGAACTCATCACATGCAAGAATTATCTGGGAACAGATGTTATCAGGACGCATACGCACATAAATGGGACAGGCTGGATAGTGGTCGCTGAGATGAGTGAAGAAGAGGCGTTCGCTCCGGTTACCAGGCTTACGCGCATGATGTTGTCAATTCTCGCAATTCTTGTTGTCTGGGGGCTTGTATGTTCCATCGTTGTCACCAAAGTACTTTCAAAACCGCTTATGAATCTCTCCAGGGGTGTTGAAAAGATCGAGAAGGGCGATCTCGATTACAAAGTCGGAACGGACGCTGATAATGAGATCGGGGAGCTCTCAAGATCCATCGACCGGATGACCGGTGAACTCAAGAGATCGAAGATGGAACTGGAGGCGCACAACGTAAGTCTTGAGGAGCAGGTCGAGGAACGGACCAGAAAACTCACTGAATCAGAGGGATACTTAAAAGAACTCGTCGATAAGCTGCGAATATCGCAGGAGGGTTTGTCTGCACCGGTTGTTCAGCTCGGGGACGGAATCCTTGCGCTGCCACTGATCGGGATGATCGATGAGCACAGGATCGCAAAAATCATGGAGACGCTTCTTTCAAAGATCACAGAGACGCAGTCCGATGTCGTGATACTGGATGTAACAGGCGTTCACGAGATCGATACTTATGTGACCGGTCAACTGATCCGGATTGTCAGAGCCGTGCGACTGCTCGGCGCAACATGCATCGTCACAGGAGTGCGTCCTGAGTCTGCGCATACGCTCGTTGAGCTTGGCGTGGACACGTCAGAACTCTTGACAAGGCGGACGTTACAAGATGGTTTGCGGTATGCGCAGAAGATTACGGGGGGAGAAGTGGTTGACGCCGCAGAGGGGCTGAATTAATTAATGGGTGTGAATCGTACATTTAACCCAACTTTGAGAGCTCAAAGTTGAGATATAAGACATGGAAATCCTGTTATCAAAGGCACGAGAATAACCGTAGATGAAATTATGGGGACGCTGGTAGCGCATTTTAAGAATGTAGAGAACCAACTGTTGAACGTGACTCGCATAGACCCGGGCGACTTCGGAATCCTCGACGGAATCTCTGAAGTGATCGCAACGACGAGATCAGAATCAGGCATTCAGAATGCCGCACCCATCGGCATCATCAGAAACAATCGCAGCCACGGCAGTCGTGGCAGCAGCGGCGACCGAATCTGTGTGCGACTCTTTTCCGGATCGCACACGCGTCAAAACGTTATTGAAACGGGTGAAATCGTTGCAAACATTATCCACGATCCGGTTATGTATGTAGAGTCTACATTCGGGGATCTTGATCCGGGTATGTTCAAACATCCGGATAATGGGGGGTGCCCTGCCCTGAAACATGCGGATGCGTGGCTGCTGTTTTCGTGCGAGCAGTCAAAGGGGAATTTGTTTGAATTGACCCCTGTAAAGGGGGTAGTCTGCAATAAACCAGTGGTAAGCGTGAACCGGGGTTTTAATGCAGTCATTGAATCGATCATACACGCCACGCGGTACCAATTGAAGCGGGATCCAAAATATCTTGACTTGATCCGGCATTATGAGCAAATTGTCCAGGTATGTGGTGGAACTCGTGAGAACGAGGCGATCTTAAAACTTAAAGAGATCATGGAGGGACTGTCATGAAATCAAAACTTGAATGTATCCCCTGCCTTCTGAAACAGTCGCTCAACGCCACAGGGGTTGTGACCGACGACCCGGTAGTGCAGGAAAAAGTGCTGAAATCTGTGATGAGGGTGTTACAGGACATGCCGCTCAACAAGAGTCCGCCAGCCATTGCGCACACCGTGTACTCCATAGTACATGACATTACTGGCTGCGATGATCCGTACAGTGCGCTTAAAGTAGAATATAACGGCATTGCGATGGAAATGTATCCATGTCTCAAGGGGATCATAGATGAATCGAAAGACCGGCTTTTTACCGCGATAAAACTTGCGATTGCCGGAAATATCATTGATTTTGGGGCAGATATCCAGTTCAACATCAGAACGACGATAAAAGATACTTTGACTCGTGAATTTGCAATAAATGACTATCCCGAGTTTGTAGAATCACTCGAAAAATCAGATAATATTCTTTATCTTGCAGACAATGCAGGAGAGGTGGTTTTTGATCGGCTATTAATTGAAGAGATCAATAATCGTGCTAATATTATATATGCAGTCAAAAAGAATCCGATCATCAACGATGCGACGACGGATGATGCGATCTTCTGTGGGATCGACTCGCTTGCAGAGATCGTCACGACCGCGGATACGCCGGGCACGATCCTTGAGCGATGCGATCCCGGGTTCGTTGCCACGTATCGATCGGCGGACATGATCATCAGCAAGGGGCAGGGAAACTATGAATCGCTAAGTGAAGAGAGTGGTAACATTTTCTTCATGCTGCTTGCGAAATGCCCTGTGATCGCAGCCGATCTTGGTGTCGAGCTCAGGGGCGCGGTGCTGAAACACAAGAGTGATGTGATGTGAAATTGACGTATGTGTTTGGCTGAGCGAAAAAACCAACCCTTGCCCGCGACCATCCCAACATTCGGCGTTCATCATGCCAGCCGCCAAAAGTCACCAAACCCTGCACTTAAATACTTGACTTATGTGTGCGATTCATTATTCCACGCATCGACCCCTGCATCCCAATATATATATATATATCGCTTCATAGACCATGAAAAGCAGTTACGCAGGCAAAAAAACCGGAGACCACGGATACACGCTTCCGGACCCGTGGCTTCTAAACTTAAAACTGATCGGTCGGTGCTGACGCAGGTTTGGAGGATTCCGGTTGTGCCCCGATCCCCACCTCTCGCACCGTGAACTTGTCAAGTTCATTCATCAGCATCTGTGTCACATCAGCAAGTCCCTGTGCCTCAGCAGTCATCTCCTCGATAGCAGACATCTGCTCATCAACAGCAGCCGAACTCTCCTCTGATGCGGATGCGCTCTCCTCGGATATACTTGCGACCTCGTTCATGCCGTCAACGATCTGTTCCATGACCTCGGCAGCATGTTGGGCACCAGTATTGATCTCCTGCACCATGCAACTGACCTCATTGATCGCCCCTGCCACATCATCGACCCCGCCCAGTGCGGCATGTAGCAATTCATCACCCTCGGTCGCCTCATCCACCGCCGTGCCAGTCGCGGTTATCGCATGCGCTCCTGACTTCTGTATGCGTTCGATCGCAACACCTGATTCAGCCGCTGCCTCCTTGACTTTCTCTGCGAGGTTCTTCACGGCATCAGCCACAACCGCAAAGCCCCTGCCTGCTTCGCCTGCTCTTGCGGCTTCGATCGATGCATTGAGTCCAAGCATATTAGTCTGGTCTGCAACATCGGTGATGACCTCCCCCATCTCACCGACTTTCTCAATCGCGGTGTTCATCTCGGAAACGGTCTCTGACGTCTTTGCGATCCCTTCCTGGATACGCGCCAGACCTTCGAGCGTCTTCTTTGCAGCATCCTGCACATTACTCGACGCATCGACAGCCTCATGCCCCCGCTCTGCTGATCGGTTGGCGTTCGTGGAGGTCTGCATGATCTCTGCTGCCGCAGTTTCAACATTCCGTGCCGTGACCTGCGCAAGTTCTGCAAGTTTCTGCGAGCCATCGGCGACCTGCTGCGATGCGGATGAGAGTTGTTCCATGCCGCCACCCATCTCTTGCGCTGCCGCTGAGAGCGCCTGCGCCGTGCCAAGCACCCGCTCGCTAACGCCCCTTGCACTCGTGACCGTGCCTGAGAGCACACCGACCAGCGAGTCCACCGAATCCACAAGTTTGGCGTACTCGCCTTTTGCATGGATCTCCGGTTTGACGGTCAGGTCGCCTTCAGCCGCCTTTCCGGCAATACGGTCCCCCTCATCAATGATCGCTTTTAGATCTGCTTTCATCTCCACAAACGTACTGGCAAGCGCCCCAAGTTCGTCTTTTGAGTCAACACCCGAATCATAGTCAAAGTCCCCGTCCCTGATCCGGTTGGCGTCAGTCATGATCCGGTTAAGGGGCTTTGTTATGCTGTTTGCAAAGAAGTACGCAATGATCGCTCCCGCAATGATCGCAATAAGGCACACAAGGATCGCTACATTCCTGACCTTCGTTATCGGGTCTGCAAAGTCTTCGTCATAGCAACTGGCTCCGATTACCCAGTCAAACGCAGGCGAGTATGCGATCCCTGCAAGCTTCATTCGTGGCTTGTTCTCGCCCGGGTTCTGCCACAGGTACTTCTGCACAAAAGTCTCGTCCCCTTTCAGTGCCGCCCCTTTGTTGCAAATCTCCTGGATGAAGTATACTCCGGATGCGTCCTTTGCGCTCCAGATGTTGTCTCCGTCACGCATCCTGCCGCCTGACAGGACATAGTTGCCCTCTGTGTCAAGTATATAAACGTAACCCGTTTTTCCGATCACAACCTCCGCAAGGCTGTTCATCATATCGTCCTGAAACTCTGCCTGCTTGACTCCGACATAGAGGATACCGATCGCCGTTCCGTCCGAGTTTTTGATTGGCTCATACGCTGTCTGGTAGTCGGCATTCACGACCCACGCCGTGCCATAGTATGTCTTTCCGCCCTTCACGACCGTATCATACACAGTGCCTGAGACCGTTGTTCCAACCGCCCGGTTCCCGTCGGTCTTAAGGACATTTGTTGATATCCGGAGGTTGCCCTGGAAGATCGTTGCTGTGCCACCGACAATCGACTGCACCGCATCAACGATTTCATAGTTGTAATTGAGCACGTAGCCTCCGACAACAGTCCCCGCGGTCGTTCCATCGACCACGATTGGATAGACGCTGGTCAGCACCATGCCGTCATTGCCTGCACCAACCTGTCCCGAAAGCCCCTCATTTGCGATGTACTGGCTGCCTATGATCTCTGTTGCCGCGAAACCGCTGCCAACCCCTTTACGCACCAGACCGGGCACGAACGTATCACCAGTCTTTGTGCTGCTCGCCCTTGCGATCACTTTTCCTCTGGTGTCAGTTACTGTAAGAATATCAAAACCCTCTTTTTGCGCAATTCCGGCAAGCACGTTATGCATGCCCCCCGGATCGCCGAATGAGCTTATCACATCGGGGTGCACTGCGACTCTATTTGTTCTCCGGTCCGCATACCCAAGATGCTCCTGATAGTGCGACCGGGCTACCTGAAGATCGCTCCTGAGCTTCTGCTGGATCATGTCGTAATTGCTCTCAACCTGCGCTTTTGCAAGCAGCACCTCCTGCTGCAAGAGCACACTGGATTGATCGTTAATCCCAATCTTTGTGGCATTGTAACTTGCAAGTCCAAGAACTAAAACGGGAATCGTGACGAGTATAAGGCATATAGCCATCAGTTTCGTCTTTATCTTGATGTCTTTTAGTTTTTCCATGTTTAACCCCCTTATGGATCGATATGGTAGAACAGTTATGGTGTCTACCTCACCCCACTATTATTATTCTATGATAGCCGTGGCATATAATCATTTCGCGCGGGCAAGACTTCCGGATCTTTTCGGGTGATGCCCGGGGTCTGATAAAATCGGCGTCGCGGTGGTTTTCACATATCTAAAAACCACCAGAAAGACACCAGAAAGACTATAGATGCCACCCGACAAATCATGTCGCTATGCCTTGCTTCGAAATCGCGCATAAGGACTCAGCCGGCAGAATCGGCAGACTCTACACCAGCCACGGGAGAATTGAGACTCCTACCGTCATGCCCGTGATCAATCCGAATATATCGATGGTGGATGCACCCGAACTTGCGAAATTCGGAGCAGAGATTGTCATCACCAACGCATACATCATATACCGTAACCCAAAATTAAGAGAGTATGCAATCGAGAATGGCGTGCATTCCCTGCTTAATTTCGATGGTGCAGTTATGACCGATTCCGGATCGTACCAGCTCTCGGTGTATCATGATATCGAGATCACATCTAATGAAATTGTCAAGTTTCAGCAGGAAATCGGCTCAGACATCGGTGTGCCGCTCGATATCCCAACGCCGCCAGACGTATCACACGAACAGTCAGAATCCGAGATGAGAACGACGATCGAACGGTGCAAGGATGCGCGTGGTCTGACGCAGAGTTCTATGCTTCTTGCGGGACCCGTGCAGGGCGCAACTTACTCTGATTTGCGGCACGAATGCGCACGCACGCTCTCCGGGATCGGGTTTGACGTCTACCCGATAGGTGCGGTTGTACCGCTGCTCGCAAATTACCGGTTTGCGGAGATGGTAGACGTGATCGTCGCATCAAAGAAAGGGCTTTCTCCAGCAGCACCGGTTCATCTCTTTGGTGCGGGGCATCCCGCTATGTTTGCTCTTGCGGTTGCACTCGGGTGCGATCTCTTCGATTCGGCTGCTTACGCACTTTATGCGAAGGACGGGCGGTATTTCACTACTGACGGGACGTACCATCTGAACGATCTCCAGCATCTCCCGTGCTCATGCCCTGTATGTACGTCATACACCGCAGAGGAATTAAAAGAGGAAGTTCGGAGTGAAAATTATATTTCTCTTGCAAAACACAATCTTTATGCAACTTTTGCAGAAATAAACCTGATAAAACAATGCATCATTGAAGGAAACCTCTGGGAGCTTGTTGAACGCAGATGCAGGGCGCATCCGAGGTTGCTTGATGGACTCAAGCGTGCGGTCAGCCATGCGGGCTGGATCGAGCGGTTTGACCCAATCCGGAAATCAACGTTCTTCTACTGCGGAAGCGAATCCGCACGCCGTGCAGAGGTTCTGAGGTTTGGAGATCGACTTGATCGATTCGATTTGCACGGAACGGTGCTCATCCGTACACGGAAGACCCGTGGGGAGGATCAATTTGACCATGTGCTCAACCTGAAAGCACCTTTTGGTGCGTATCCGGTGGAGCTTGGCGAGACTTACCCGTTTAACGCAGAGGTGCCAGAGTTGTCAGAACCGGACTGGGAGGCGGCTTTAGTTGCGCTCGGAAACGTGCTTCGCCTGATCAAACTCAATCCGGATGCACGGTTCACTGTTGTCTGCGAATGGGAGCATCCGCTGATTGCTGATATCAGGAGTTGTCCGAACGTGGATGACTGAATGGCGGATGATAAAGACTCAGGTGGTGTCGCCGCTTGTTAGGGGGTAGCCCCCTTCGACCCGAATGAGGCATTGATGTCAAGGGCGATTTTGAGCATTCCCAAGTTCATCCAAAGACATAATAACACCTGCGGACAATTCCATGGCTTGAGAGAGGAAGAGCAGCCGCCGCGACATCCGTGTCGTGAGGAAAGTCCCTCCACCTCCGGATACATGGACGCCGAAATGGCGTAGGGCGAGAGTTCTGGCTCTGACACAGAAACGATACCATGATATGGCAATGCTGTGATGCCGTATAGGCTGAGGTCACATATCGTGGATGAAACGGTGAAACCCCATGGGTGCAAGCCTGTACGGGATCAGCGAGAAATTGCTGGCAGCGTCCGGC
Organism: Methanobacteriota archaeon; assembly: GCA_034659315.1. Taxonomy (GTDB): domain Archaea; phylum Halobacteriota; class Methanosarcinia; order Methanosarcinales; family Methanogasteraceae; genus Methanogaster_D. Next base: position 20,417 of record JAYEGZ010000024.1, on the reverse strand, counting down.
TGTATTTCCCGGGTAATGGCGCTTTAGTCGAATGCTGCTGAGAACAGAAGGGGGCTTACTCTCCTCACTCAAATCATACCGATCTATGGCACCAACACAAAATGGAAATGGTGCGCAGAATGACTGGGTGATATGGTGGGTATACCATGAAAAAAGTGCGGGTAGTTGAGGCAGCAAAGAGGATAAGGGCTGCAGTTGGTGGTAGCAGGGCGATAATCGCAATCATCTCTTGTGTGATGGCAGGAGATCGGGAGAGGTTCCTTTCACAAGGGTTTGATGACTACATTGTGAAGCCCATTGACCCGCACACAATAGTAAAGGAGATCGAGGAATATGCCAATAAAACAGACCGTCCTCGTGGTGGATGACCGGGGAGTTGACAGGCTTCTCATAAGAAAGCTGCTTGAGAGACGCTGCTACACGGTTCTGGAAGCAGCCGACGGCGAGGAGGGGCTTGAGATGGCAAGGTTCTATGAGCCCAACCTGATCATCGCCGATACCTTGATGCCGAGGATGGATGGCTTTGAGTTCCTGAAAAACATTAAAACAGACGAAAAGACAAAAAAAATACCTTGCATCATCTATTCTGCGGTTTACACCGGTTACGATGATGAGAAACTTGCCCTATTGCTTGGAGCAAGTGATTTCATCCCAAAACCCCTCGATGTAGGGGAATTCCTGAAGAAGGTAGAGGTTGCAATCGAGGGTGCCAGCGATGGGGTGGAGACTGTAATGGCGGGGCTGGCTCTGGATGAGGAAGAGTATCTCAGGAGATACAGCCATGTTGTGGCAGCGAGGCTTGAAGAGAAGGTAAGCGAGCTTGAAGCGACAAATGAACGTCTCCAGCTCATGGTCGCAGATGGGTTGCAGGTAGTGGATGCGCTACAGAAGGAGAGAGATAGGGCGCAACACTACTTTGATATCGCAGGGGTTGCACTCATAGTCATTGGTGCCGATCGGAAGGTCATCCTTGTGAACCGGAAGGGCTGCGAGATTTTGGGATACGAAAAGGAAGGCGAGATTATTGGCAAAGATTGGTTCGATAATTTCCTACCTGAGAGATTGAGCGGCGGGGTGGCAGAGGTTTTCGAATCGTTGATGGCAGGAGAGATTGAGCCAGTTGAACATTATGAAAACCCAGTCTTGACCAGAGATGGCCGGGAGAGAATCGTCGCATGGCACAATACCCTACTAAGGGACGAAAATAGGAAAATCTACGCCACCCTCTGTTCCGGAGAGGATATTACCGAGCGCAGGTGGGCTGAGGATGCGCTGCGCATCGAGCGTGACAATCTCACCAACATTCTGGAGTCCATGGTGGATGGGGTTTACATCGTCAATCAACAATACGACATCCAGTACGTAAATTCCGTGCTTAAGAAAGATTTTGGCTCGTCCGAGGGGCGTAAGTGTTATAAATACTTCCACGACCTGGATGATGCCTGTCCATGGTGTAAGAATTCGGATGTTTTTGCAGGAGAAAACGTTCGTTGGGAATGGCATTCCCTCAAAAATCAAAGGACGTATGACCTCGTTGATACTCCCCTGAAAAACCCGGATGGCAGCATATCAAAGCTGGAAATCTTCCGCGACATCACCGAACATAAGCGGGCGCAAGAGGTACTCGAGATGAAAATAGGGGAACTTAGAAGATTTAACGGAATGGCGGTAGACCGGGAGCTGAAAATGGTGGAATTAAAGAAGAAAATAAACGACCTACTTCAGGAAATGGGGGAGAAACCTCGCTATGAGGTACCTGAATAGTTGATAGAGAGTGGAAAGATGGGGAGATGGGCAAAATGAACATCCGAACAAAGTTTCTTGTCGTTATGCTTTCGCTTGTGTTGATTACAGGCATGACTGTAATCCTGATTGGTAGAACCGTTTCAACAAGCATCATTGAGGAACAGGTTGGCAATCATCTGGAGACCACCGCACAATCAAGAGCGCACCATGTCGAGACGGTTTTAGAGGGATATAAAGAGTCCGCTAGTATGATTGCAACAGGAAATGTCTTTATAGATGCAGTGGATGGGAGCAAGAATCATACAGAGAGTATGGATTCGGTTAACAGAAGAATAAATAGTATACTACAATCCCATGAAGATATTTCAAGGATTGGAGTTCTTGATAAAAATGGCATCGTGATTGCTTCCAGTCATGTGGACGTGGGATACAATAAAAGTGCGAGTGAAATTTTCTTGAAAGGGAGAGAAGAAGTTTACGTCAAGGATATTCACACTTCCGTATTCACTGGAAATGAGGTCATGAGTGTAGCATCGCCGATCATGGTTGATGAAGAGTTCTCAGGGGTTATTATTGTAAATTTCGATGCAGAAGAAATATTTGAGATAGCAACCGACAGAATCGGTCTTGGCGAGACTGGGGAGATATTTATCATAAACAGGGACGGTTGCCTGATAACGCCATTGAGGTTTACTAATGATACGCTCCCGAAACAAGATGTTGATCCGGAGCATTTCACCGGCAGGGAGACTCACAAACCAGAAGCAGCTTTATACAATAATTATCGTGGTCTGGCAGTCATTGGGGCTCACGCACTCATACCTGCGATGAACTGGTGCTTGCGGGCAGAGATTGATGAAACGGAAGCGTTTGCAACAGTTGCCCGACTAACTACCATGATGTTTTCTGCCCTTATAGGTCTCTTACTTCTGGGGGTAATGGTCTGCATCCGGGTATCTAAAACGATAACAAATCCGATTGTAAGATTACATCATGGCACTGAAGAGATCATGAAAGGGAACCTGGATTGTAAAGTCAGTACCCGGGCAAGAGATGAAATTGGACAATTGTCAAGAACGTTCGATAAAATGACGGTCAATCTGAAAAAATCCGGTAAAGAACTGGAAGAATACAGTAGAGGTCTCGAAAAGGAGGTAGAAGAGAGAACTGTGAGACTGGGGGAGCTACTCAGGGAAAGTGAGCGGCAAAGGGCTGCGATGATGAACATTGCGCACGACCTTAAAGATACGAACATGGAGTTAAGCGCGGAGATCAATGAGCGCAAGCGGGTAGAGGAAGCCGTGGCAGTAGAAAGGCGCAGACTTGTGGACACACTCCAAGGCACCAATGCGGGCACATGGGAGTGGAATGTCCGGACCGGAGAGACCGCATTCAATGAGCGCTGGGCGGATATTATCGGCTACACCCTGGAAGAGCTTTCTCCGGTTTCTATTGATACCTGGATGAAATTTGCTCATCCCGACGATCTTAAGGTGTCAGACGAGTTGTTGGAAAAACACTTTGATGGCACGTCGGATTACTATGAGTGTGAAGCACGCATGCGTCACAAGAATGGGAATTGGGTTTGGGTGCTCGACAGAGGGAAAGTTGCGACATGGACGGAAGATGGCAAACCCCTCCTGATGTTCGGCACCCATCAGGACGTTACCAAGCGGGTGCGGGCGGAGGAACAAATCAAAGCATCCCTGAAGGAAAAGGAAGTACTTCTGCAGGAGATTCACCATCGTGTAAAGAACAACCTCCAGATTGTGTCAAGCCTGCTCGATATGCAGGCAAGAGGTGCCAAGAGCAAAGACGTGGTCGATGCGCTCACTGAATCCAAGGATCGGTTAAATGCTATGGCACTCATCCATTCCCAATTGTATGAAAGCGGTGATCTGGCAGAGATCAATATGAAGGTTTTTGTAAGTAAGTTGCTTATGCAGCTCTTACAGAGTCATCAGGTTCAGGGTACAGAGATTACCCCGATTGTTGCCGTAGCCGATTATCCCGTCCCGATAGCTACGGCAGTGCCGGTCGGATTAATCGTCAATGAACTGCTCTCAAACGCCCTGAAACACGCTTTTGTCGGCAGAAATGAAGGGACGGTTAAGGTCAGTCTCACTGCATCAGAGGAAGACAGAATCAACCTGACCGTGAGCGATGATGGTGTGGGATTGCCTGCTGGATTCGATATCAATAAAGCCGTAACGTTGGGCTTGCGCCTGATGAAAATCCTCACGGAAGACCAGTTGCGTGGGACCCTAAAGGTCATCAGTGAGGAAGGCACAACCTTTAATATAGAATTTAACATAAGATACTAATGGCGGGTTGAATGCGGAAAGTAAAGATATTGATTGTTGAGGATGAGGCTGTCGTGGCTGAAAACCTGGAAATGGTGATCAGCGATGGCGGCTATGCTGTGGTCGGGCGCGCCGACAATGCAGACGCTGCCGTAAATGCCGCAAGTGAACTTAAGCCCGACCTGATATTGATGGATATCGTCCTCCAGGGGCAGAAAAATGGCATAGACGCATCCTACGAAATAAAAGAGAAATTAGACATCCCTGTTATATTTTTGACCGCATATTCCGATCTTAGATTGGTCGATAGAGCCAAGAGCACCGAACCTTATGCATACATCGTTAAGCCGTTTCAGGAGAGGCAACTCTTCGCATCAATCGAGATGGCTCTGTATAAAAGCCAGATAGAGAGGAGATTGAGAGAGAGCGAGGCAAAATTCAGAGATCTGACTGAGTTATTGCCACAAACCGTTTTTGAAACGGATGAACGAGGTAATCTCACGTTTACCAACCGTGCTGGATTTGACCTTTTCGGCTATACCCGGGATGACTTTGAGGGAAGTTTGAACATCCTCCGGATGATATCCCCGGAAGACCGGGGCATGGCTAAAGAAAATATTGGGAAAGTCATGAGAGATGATGATCTGGGTGGCGTGGAATACCTGATGCAGAGGAAAGACTGCAGCACATTCCCTGCCATTGTATATTCTAGCCCCATTAGTTACAAAAATAAACATGTTGGCTTGAGAGGAGTCCTTATAGATATTACCAGTCGCAAACAAGCAGAGAAACGTATCAAAGAGGAATATCGCCGTGCAGAATTTTATATCGACCTCATGAGCCACGACATAAACAACGCAAGTCAGGTCGCGAGTGGATATCTTGATCTATTACTCCAAACGCGGGAGTTCCCTTCCGAATTCAGGAAACATGTGGAGATCGCTCTTAATCATGTCAGAAAAAGTGCTAATATCATATCCGATGTGAGGACACTCTCAGAGCTTCAGTCAGGTGAGGCGGAACTTGCAAGGATCGATATGTACCCGGCGTTTGCAAGCGCAGTTGAGACTGCCCTATCACAATCAAAAGATGTCGAGATTAACGCGGATATAACTGAAGGCAGATATTTTATCCGCGGCAATGCGATGCTCTTTAGCGTCTTCTCAAACCTCCTGACCAATGCAGTCAAGTTTGATCAACACGAGATCGTCAAGATCGATGTTGATATCAGTCCGTCAGATGATAACCAGTGCTGGAAGCTTGAGTTTAAGGATCGGGGGCGTGGCATCGGCGATCCCTATAAGAAGATCATATTTAACCGTCTGGAGCGGGCTGGCGAGAGTGCACAGGGCACGGGTCTTGGGCTTACTATCGTTAAGTACATCGTCGAGAGCTACGGCGGAAGCGTCTGGGTAGAGGATCGGGTCAGTGGAGACCGGGCGAGGGGTAGCAATTTCATCATGCTGCTTCCAAAGGAGTGATTGATCATGGCAGCGATATTCATTGTGGATGACGAACCGATGCTTCACGAACTCTATAGTGACATTCTTGAGATGAGCGGACATGATATCGTTGCAAATGCGTATGACGGCGATGAGGCGGTTGAAACACTCAAAACGATGGACAAACCTCCTGAGATTGTGATCATGGATCACCGAATGCCTGGCAAGGACGGGATCGAGACCACAAAAGAACTGCTGAAAATCAGTCCTGATATGAAAATTGTATTTGCGAGTGCTGACAAGGCGGTCATGGATGATGCGCTTGCCGCGGGCGCGTGTGATTTTCTGGCAAAGCCATTTCCTGTGAGTGATCTGTTGCTGGAGATCGAAGAGCTGATCGCAGCAATGTAGCCAATCTGTCGATCGGGGGTTTTATTCTATGATACCACTACGTATGCTACTCGTCGTATCACCTAATCGCTCACATCACCCGCCCGAAATATGATCAGCGCCACGCCACGGTCATCTTCGATGCGTTTTCCATGAATCGGGTGGTCTCCGCAGACGACCACACAGGTATCTTCAGGGAGGCATTCGCAGATCTCTGCTATGTGTCGATCGATGCTCCCGGCTGCAAAAGCCAGATCCTTAAAGCTCCTGCCTTCATGCGCATACCGATCGATCGCCCTGAAGTGCAGCGCCATGAGGATGGGTTTATGATTCAGAAGATCGACTGCATGTCCCTTGATCGCTTCGTCGTATGCAATGATATCTCTGCTGTCGGGCACGCCTCTGGAGAGTTCGATCTTTGTCTTCATGGCTGCCGCGCCATCAGTCTCGATGACGACCGCGGTCTTAACTCCACATTCCTCTGCACGCTCAAGCACCGATTTGATCGACGAAGTAAGCACATCAGCGGTGGTGAGCACGCGATGGGTCTCCGGGTAGCATCCGGACAGAATTGAGGCAATTGCGGGCGTAGTATGGTCTGCGACCGCCTCGCACCGAAGGAGCGTGCCTTTCACAGACACAGATGGCATCGAGGGCTTCAGCCGCTGGTATGTTGAGTAACCAAGACTATCAACGATGATCAGTACCACCCCCTCCCGGCTGCACCGCCGCATCGGGTCAGATAATTCAGGTCTCACCACACCATCCGCACCCGGAAGCGGCACACCGAGCAGTTCGGCGATCGCAGGTGCGATATCAATGAGGCTACAGTTGTATTCGCTCATTTTATGGGTAAAAACGATTTTTTCACAAAAAATCGAGTAAAAACTGCCCTTCGGGTGGGGCTAGCAATATACTCTCTCGTAAATGGAAATGGTGCGTAGAGTGACTGGACGCTATAGTGTATATGCCATAAAAATAGTTCAATCCGTGATGCCCGGATCATGCCGACTTGTTTTGCCCATGCCTCGTTCGCCACGATCTTGATGTCAGTCGCACCCTTGTTAAACGGCATCCTGATCGCCATGACGTAATCCATCACACCCTTCCTTCCAAATACCGCGTTGTCATCTGTTTTGTCGGGCAGGGTGACTGTGTCTGCGCTGCTTGTTTCTGGCATCATATAAACAACCTCGCTCTGAAATCGCACCTGCAAATTCAGTTTGATTCTATATCACCAACCAGTATATAATGATAGCGTTTGGAAACACTTATATTGCATGATCAAAGAAGAATAGCTCAATGGCTAAGAAAAAAGGTAGTGGCGGCGGGCTTATGTCCTCAGCCGGTCTGATGCGATACTATGATGCGGACGAATCGGCGATACGTCTCAATCCGAAGACTGTGCTCATTGTTGGGGTTGTCTTTGGTATACTTGCGATTGCACTCGGTTTTACTTACAACACCTGGCCCTAAAATCGTGTTTGTTGTGTGCTTTGGTTGGTGCATGCGCTGTTACTTATAAACACCATCCTGCAACCACCTATCTTCGAAATTTTGGTTATTTATTGGTCGTAATCTTAGTTATCCGCAATCGTTGCATTTTCGTGATTCTGTGATTTCCAATCTTTTGCATTCTCGTGCTCAAGTTTAACGCAAAGGTATGAGGTGATGCCCGCGATTTTCCGCATACGTGATGGTGTTACCGATATAGATCACAGAAAACGTCGAAACCAGGACGTATAGCCACTTCGGATATCTTCAAGCTTGACCGGAAGAGATCACAGAATCACCCCAACCGGGGTCATGTTTATGAGAACAGACCACCCATCAATCACCATAATTTCAAAGGAGTGCACACATGCAGGTCTTACATGCAATCTGGGACACGGAGCGGCTGCACCTCTGGGTAGAATCCTCTACGCTGCCATTAACCGTGCCGCCACGCCGTGGCAGACCGCCAAAGAAAGCGAAGCCAAAAGCTCACCCGTTCTCGCTTCCCGGCGGCATGTTAAGAGGCGGGATCATTGACATATTCAGAGAGACTCCCTCTACGATCATAACCGGGACATTTCTCCTCCCGTCAACCAAAAAAGGTCCGCTGCCATCGCCATGGCTCATCCGGGAGGATGAACGCGTCAGCGTGAGGCCAGAATCGCTCTCTGCCTGGAATATCGAGACACTGGCGTTTGCGCCGCACCATGCGTTCGATCTGCTGCTCGGTCTGCCGGCTCATCCACCCGATGGCATAGCCTTTGGCAGAACGCTCAGGTTCTTGATCGAGGCAGCCATATTTTCGCTTGATCTTGTCGCAAGAGAGCAATTTATACCCGTAGTCGAAGGGAACGCGGCGGTCTGGAAGTCGGTGATTAACGGGGACAATTTAGAACGGGTGCAAACACTTACAGAGGCGATGCCTCCTGCGTGCCGGGCATTTGCCCTACAGGACAATGCTGGATCGGAGGTGGCGACGCAATCACAATCACAATTATCCTCGTTATCACCGCGAGACCTGCTCATGAGCTTCATAGATTCGACTGTTGACGCATTCGTGCGCAGGAGCCTTGAATCCACTTCTCTGCTCCCGCCGCGTCGTGGTCGCCGCCCCGCGGTAACCCCGTTACCACAGCAGTTCCTGACTGCGCTCTCGTCAGGAGACCGTGCGCTCGATGCGCCCGCCGAATTGCTCGATACGTTCTCAGACGAAATTAGGGGTTGGCTCTCGGGGCTCAAGCCATCTGCGCCGGATGTTTTGTTTCGCACTTGTTTCAGGCTCGATCCGCCCCCGGAACGGAGCGATGATCCAGACAGAGATGAAGAGAGTTCAGGGAATGAGGCAGAGGATGGAGGGGAGCGAAAGAGAGCTGCAAACCGGGATTATGCTATATGGTCGGTCCGTTTCTTCCTTCAGGCTACGGACGACCCGAGTCTGTTGATCCCTGCAGATACGGTGTGGAAGACACGGTCAAAAACGCTCACGTTCCTACAACAGAAGTTCAAAAACCCGCATGAGCAATTGCTTGCCGATCTTGTCAGAGCCTCCCGGGTCTTCCCGGAAATTGAGGCGAGTCTGGAAGATGCATGTCCTGTGGGGTTTGGTATGTCCACTTCGCAGGCATACACCTTCCTGCGGGAGTCGGCCCCGCTCCTCGAGCAAAACGGCTTTGGCATCCTCCTCCCGCCGTGGTGGGAGAAGCCCGGCGCACGCATAGGCTTAAAACTCAAGATAAAGTCGCCGGCGCAGGCGGTGGAAGGCGCTATCGGTTCAGGGCACTTCAGCGTCAAATCCATCATGTCTTATGACTGGGAGGTAGCTATTGGTGATAAAATGCTTTCCGAGGATGAGTTTTCGCATTTAGCCAGTCTAAAGCTCCCACTGGTTCAGGTGCGTGGAGAATGGGTGGAACTGCGACCTGAAGATATAGATTCCGCAATCAACTTCTTCGAGAAGAAGGGAAGCGCCCGGGAGATCACGCTTGGCGAAGCGATGCGGCTCGGGTTGAGTCGGGGTGGTGAAGGCGGCGAAACTGGCGCAGATCATCAAGAGAGCAGGATGGGTCTCCCTATTGTGGGACTCGAGGCAGAGGGCTGGTTCGATGAGATGCTGAGCAAATTTTCCGAGGCAGGGGCTAAAGGTGATAGTGATGGTGATAGTGCAAAGATAACGCTCATCACACCCCCAAAAGCCTTCAACGGCACTCTTCGCCCTTATCAAGTGAAGGGAGTCTCGTGGCTCGCGTATCTCAGCGGGTTTGGGTTCGGCGCATGTCTGGCAGACGACATGGGGCTTGGTAAGACGATCGAACTGATCGCTTTTCTGTTGCATGTTCATGAGAAGACGGAATCGGATTCAAATTTAGATCCGACACTCCTGATCTGCCCGATGTCTGTTGTCGGCAACTGGCAGCGAGAGGTTGAGCGTTTCGCACCGCATCTTCGGGTGATGATCCATCACGGCACTGACAGGCTTGCTGACAGCGAATTTTCAGATGAGGCAGAAAAAAATGACCTTGTGATCAGTACATACTCGCTTGCGCATCGCGACGAAGAGATATTATCGCGGGTTTTCTGGCAGCACATCGTCCTCGATGAGGCACAGAATATCAAGAATCCGGGAGCTAAGCAGACACAGGCGATAAAGAGGATCAAAGCTGGTCAGATGATTGCGCTCACAGGAACTCCTGTCGAAAACCGCCTCTCCGAGCTCTGGTCGATTATGGAGTTCTTAAACAGCGGATACCTCGGTAGTGCACGGAGCTTCCGCACGAACTTCGCAATACCGATCGAGAAGTATCAGGACAAGGGACGTGCAGAGGTTTTGAGGCGCATAATTCAGCCATTCGTTCTCAGGCGTATGAAGACCGATCCCACGATCATACAGGATCTACCAGAGAAGATGGAGCTTAAGGTCTATCACAACCTCACAAACGAGCAAGCATCGCTTTACGAGGCGGTGGTTGATGAGATGCTCGATAAGATCGATAACTCCGAAGGAATCGAGCGCAAAGGTATTGTGCTGGCTACACTGACCAGACTGAAGCAGATCTGCAATCATCCCGCACTCTTTCTCCAGGACGGAAGTGCACTCTCGGGGCGATCAGGAAAACTGACGCGTACTGAGGAGATGATCGACGAGGTGCTTGCAGAGGGTGATAAAGCGCTGATCTTTACGCAGTTTGCGGGAATGGGCGCTATGCTGCGTCATCACCTCCAGGAGCGCTTCGATTGTGAGGTACTCTTCCTGCACGGTGGAACACCACGAAAACAGAGGGATGAGATGGTCCGGCGGTTCCAGGATGACCAGGATTGCCCGCAGCTATTCGTTCTCTCGCTCAAAGCAGGCGGGTTTGGGCTGAACCTCACCGCTGCAAAACATGTCTTTCATTTTGACCGCTGGTGGAACCCTGCTGTCGAGAATCAGGCTACTGACCGGGTTTTTCGCATTGGACAGGAGAGGAACGTCTTTGTCCACAAGTTCGTCTGCATTGGAACACTGGAGGAGCGGATAGACCAGATATTAGAAGAGAAGAAAGAGCTTGCAGATGCAATCGTTGGTGCTGGCGAGGCATGGTTAACCGAACTTTCCACCCGCGAACTCAAGGACATCTTAACGCTGAGCCGGGATGCAGTGTGTGGCGTGGCAGGGGACCGGGCAGGAGGTGACCAGTGATGGGCAGACAGGGCTACTGGGACTATTATCATTACACGCCGGCAAAGCCAAGGGAGGTCAAGGACGGTATAAAAGCAAATAGCAAGCGGGGCGCAATCGGAGAGACGTGGTGGTCGAAACGGTGGATCGATGTTCTCGAATCCTTCAACATGGGTACAAGACTGACCAGAGGGCGCTCTTACGCCCGGAAAGGGCAAGTCATCTCAATTGATGTCAGCAAGGGTGCTGTTGCTGCGAAGGTGCAGGGCACAGGATCGAAACCATACGAGGTCACAATCTGGCTGAAACCGATCTCCGAGGACGAATGGGAGAAGGTTCTGGATGTTATGGCGTCAAAAGCAATATTCACAGCCAAACTTCTCTCAGGAGAGATGCCGACTGGAATTGAGAATGCTTTTGCCGAGGCTGGTGTCTCACTCTTCCCGACGAAGGAAAAGGATCTCGAAACGGATTGTTCGTGCCCGGACTACGCAAACCCGTGCAAGCATATCGCAGCAGTCTACTACCTCCTTGCAGAGCGCTTTGACGATGACCCGTTCCTGATCTTCAAGCTCAGGGGCAGAACAAAGGAGGAGATCGTCGAGTCCCACATGCGATGGCGTGCACCTGACGTTGGAGTCTCCGCGGAGGAGGATGCGGGGACGGCATCGCCAATATTATCCGATGAGATCACAAAACCACTCGATTCCTGTCTCGATTGCTTCTGGGATGCTGGTGTCTCACTGGACTCGTTCTCGGTCAAGCCCGCGCCCCCTATAGTTGTTGCTGCAATCCTAAAGAGACTCGGGGATGCTCCGTATGGGGTAGGCAAAGACAATCTCAGCGCGTTGCTCGTAAAGGCTTATGAGGTGGCAGGCAGGAGGGCTTTGCAGATGGCGTCCAGTGAATTGGTGCAGGATTTGGAGGGGGATATGCATAGCTGAAAATGAAGATGAAGATCGAAAAGAAGAAGGAACGTATTGCAAGGAAGGGGAAGAAGACGGCAGGGGAGCAGAAACCATGAAAACAGTGATAGACGAAGAGGTTGTCCGGGGGATGGGGGGATTGGATGTAGATAACCTCCCTACAGACATTTTCGAGGATCCTTCGCTGTTGTGTGGGGAATTTAATAAGTTGATCCGGAAACCGGACTTTATGATTTTCCACGTTGTTCCGCATGCTCGAATCTCGTGGACGTTGACACCCATGCATTCTGCGGTATGATTACCCCAAATGTGAAGGGTAGCTGGTTGGGCAATCTGAGATGCAACTTCCTGTCAACAAGCGAATTACACAGATTGCCAGTTCCCCACAAATCCGGTACCCCGAACAGAAGTTTCAGGCGTGTTTCAATTCAACTAACTTGAGCGACAGTCCTTTTATGCAGTCGTCGGGCGCATTTCCGATTATGGTGGTGATTGTACATTTATCGCCAAATTCCAGCCCGATCGGGTGGCACAGGTCATACATACCACATTCGTTTTTATTACACGACAGAGGTTCAAAAACAATCTTTGAACCTTCGAATGCTTTTTTTGATTCGATTGCGGAAATGGTCGGGGACTCCACAACCTCCACGGCTTGCACACCCCCATCATGCACCTGGCAGTTGTGTGTTGTCGTGGTTCTAATGTTTACGATCCGGTATTTCCTTCCGTTTAATAGGTTCATGCAACTGTTCTTGAATCTGCATTCCTCGCATTCCGAGGCAGGACCTTTATATATAAATTCGGTTCCGATCTTTGCGAGGCGCACCCCTATAAGTGTGATGGTAGTGTCAAGTTCCATTGTTTTTCACCTTTTGATTGATGTGATCATCAAGTATTAAAGTCTTGACCTGAAATCGAGACGTGTAAGGCAACACATATATTCATGCATGTCTGCACACATCCATATAACTACATATTCAAGAGAACATGCACCATGCAATTAGAGATTAGAGATATTATATATAAATATTATATAGATCCAATCATCAGTGATTCGGGCTACAACATAGTAAACACAGTCACGTGGGCGCTGGTGCTTGGCGTCTGCATCTTTGGCGTGCAGAAGGTACTCCGGCATCTTAACATCGTAATCGATCGACATTTTGTCATCGGGGTCGTATGCTACGTGCTCTTTGGATCAAGTCTCCGTGTATTTGAGGATGCCGAGATGTTTGCGCCACCGCTCAATTACCTGTTCGTGACGCCGATTATATATTTTGTTGTGTTTTTTGTGACCGTAACATCACTTGCCATATCGCTCCGAATATATCATGAACAATACCACGTCGCATTCTCCCGCGTCGGGCTATTCCTCACTGCCATAAACATCTGTGTGCTGTTGTGGCATGAGGGCATCACAAATCCAGTGGAAGCGTTACTGATCGTGATACTCACCGCCCTGATCACATCAGCGATCTATATATCTTCCCGGCGCATGAATATCAGGTTCCTGTCAAGCAAATTCAACATCGCAATCCTTGGGGCGCATCTCTTTGATGCATCCTCAACCACGGTTGGTGTCGATCTGCTCAACTATTACGGCAAGCATGTTGTGGAGAATTACTTGATCGGCATCACAGGCACGGGCGCGGTGATGTATCCGCTAAAGCTGCTCGTCTTCATACCCCTGCTCTACCTGATTGACAGCGATTTTGATGACGATGAACTCCGTGATCTGCTGAAGCTCACGATCCTTGTGCTCGGGCTATCTCCTGCATGTAGGAACACGCTGAGCATTCTATTCGGGGTGTGATGCAGTTGAACTCATCGGGGGAATACGGAGGATATGGAATGCACTGGAAATACATAGCAGCAATCACACTGATCTTTGTAGCCTCGCTGATAGCAGGCTACGGGCATGCGGTCTTAAATCCAACCGAATCCGCGAGGTTTATGGAGGAACTCAGAGCCGACTTCGGATGGCTCATGGAGCTAAGCCTGCCCCAGATATTCCTTGTCATATTTTTAAACAATTCGATCAAAGCGCTGCTTGTGATCATATTCGGACTGCTGATCTTTGTTCCGGTCGGATTTGTCGCATACAACGGATGGATTATTGGCATCGTAGTCTGCGAGCAAGTACGCACATCCGGTTATATGTCTGTGGTAGCAGGGATCCTGCCGCACGGCATCATCGAACTTCCGATGATCATTGTAAGCGCGGCTCTCGGAACGCGGCTTGGGATGCTGGCTTTCTTGAGGATGAAAGAGACTATTTCCAACGAAGACCTGATATCTGAGATCAAATGGTCGGTACGCTTCTATTTGCGGTGGATTCTTCCGCTTCTGTTCGTCGCAGCTCTGATCGAGACGTTTATCACACCAATCATAATGCAGATGGTCCGCGGATAAGAATTTGCCAGAGAGATGGAGCGCAGGAGAGTTGATATACTCCCCGCAACCCTGCTGTCACCATTTTTGGTTCTCTGGCAGTTCATATGATACTGATTTCCCGGATAAATCAAGCAAATAGCAGGATTCTCCCTGCAATTTGCGTTATGTGCGATCGATCACTCAGTCGATGTCCGGGCATCACCATCCACGAGTCTGCAGAATATCATTTTCAGATAGCGTGCTGATGTCGATTCCTTTCATCTGGGCGCCAAGCCCCTCCGAGATCTCAGCAAGAACGTCGGGCTTGTCGTAGCTGCTGACCGCCGCAACGATCGCATCCGCCATCTTTTCAGGATTTTCCGCCGTAAAAATACCTGAACCGACAAAAACTCCGTCAGCACCAAGATGCATCATCAGCGCGGCGTCAGCAGGTGTCGCAACGCCTCCCGCCGCAAAGTTCACAACAGGCAGACGCTTCATCTGTGCAGTCTCCAGAACCAGTTCGAAAGGTGCCTCAATTTCCCGCGCTACCAGACGCAGTTCCTCGTCGTTCTTGCCCATAAGCGACCTGATGCTGCCCATGATCAGTTTCATGTGCCGGACTGCCTCGCGCACATCCCCTGTGCCTGCTTCGCCTTTCGTCCGGACCATTGCAGCCCCTTCCGCGATACGCCGCAACGCCTCGCCAAGGTCACGGGCGCCACAAACAAATGGCACCGTGAATAGAGTCTTGTCGATGTGGGTCCCGTCTGCCGGTGTCAGCACCTCTGACTCATCGATCATGTCAGCGCCCAGCACCTCGAGAATTCGTGCTTCCATGATATGCCCTATCCTGGCTTTTGCCATCACCGGAATCGATACCGAATCGATGATCGCACTTGTGACTTGTGGGTCAGCCATCCTTGCCACGCCGCCGCTTTTCCTGATCTCGGATGGGACTGCGTGAAGCGCCATCACCGCGACTGCGCCCGCATTCTCTGCAATGACCGCCTGCTCCGGGGTGGTCACATCCATAATGACACCGCCCTTCTGCATGGCGGCAAATCCTCGCTTTAACAGTTCGGTACCGTGCCTGAGTTCGTTTAAATCCATTGTGGTTCCTCAAGAAGTATAGTTCAGATAATTTTTGCTCTTGTTCTCGAAACGCTTGTCGATCTTGTCAATCAGACCAAGCAGTCGCTCTTCGAGTTCGCCGAATGTTAGTTCATTGCTGTGGACGCTGATCTCGATATCGCCCACCGACACCGTGATTCCGTTGTCCAGTTGCACTGTTGATTCGGATTTGCCGAACAACTCAATTTCTTCGCCTTCGTTGCACAAATTGATCACCGTTTTATCAGTAACTGTTACATTACCCGATTTATAAATCAGAGACACGCGAGATACATTAAACTTTTCTGATCAGGCAATCCGGGGTAGTTCATCATTCCAACCACCTGGATTCCAGACCCCGGGATCAGCCTATCCAGATCCACTAAACTCCCTGTTCACATCAACGATCCGTTCAACGATCCTTCTGGTGCTACATAGCTTGCCTGAGTTTGTCTCCCCAACCCGGACTACGCCTGCGGTAAACCCCCGATCTGCCAGTTCCTTTTTCAGATTTTCGGTGTTAAAATACTGATCAAATCCAAGCGCTATGATATCAGGCATGATTTCATATAGTGGCTCGAATATGTCAGTCTCACTACCGATGACTGCATGATCCACAAGCTTTAGCGCCTGCACCATCTCAAGGCGGTGTTCATCGGGGAGTAGTGGCTTTGGCTTGTGTTTTATCATGCTCGCCCGTGCAACGATGACATACAGCTCATCGCCGAGAGCGGCAGCTTGCGAGAGATAAAAGAGATGTCCGGGATGCAGTATATCAAATGTTCCTGTTGCAAGTATTCGGGTCATGTCGTTGCTTTCTGATTATTCTTCACCAACCTTTTGCTTTTTGGATGCAGGGGACATGCCGCGCCGCCATAGTGAGGCGTGCTGCACATTGCAAGGCGTATATGTACATGCCAAATGAGCCGTCGATATACCCATACCTCGAAAGACATATCTGTCAGAATTGACAAAAGCGTAAGTATAACCGATAATTATTGACCGATAATCCTCGGCGTAGGGGCACACAATGGTCGTCAGAAGAAATATCTCGCTTGAGCAGAATCATCTGGACTTTCTCGAACCGCTTGTAACAGAACACAGCGGCAACCTCAGCGCGACGATACGGGATCTTATCGAGTTTGCCGAACTGATGACTGAACGTCACGGATCTCTCGAAGAGGCGCGCCATGCAAGCGTGGCTGACAAGTACAAATCCCCACGCGAATTGATGATCGAGGACGGTTTCTGCGCAATGATCGATTATCCCATGCTCGAATGGTTCTTAAAGCGCACAAAAGACATCGTGGTCAGCCCGGATATGCTGGATGACATCATCGATCCGCTCATCATCAACCGTATGTCAGAATTGGCAGATCACCTCAACCGGAAATGGGAAGACTATGGTTGGCAGACGACCCTGATTATAGAATATGACAATGATGTTGCGCCGGAAACTGCCATCTGCACGATTTCAGGGAAGAGCATGTATTTAAACGAGTTTTTGTCAGGGATGGTCGGTTTGTTCCTTGCAAGACAGAAGCATCTCGGGATTACGGAGGTTGGTCGGCGGACGAGGTCGATACGCATGGATCTACAACGAAGGGATCGCGAGGGGGTTGCGCAGGACGATCTTCTCCGGTATTTCGGGAATCTGCACCGGGTGACTGAGGCTGTGTGCGCAAACCAGGATTTCTGGCAGGCTCTGATCAATCTGCACACAGAATCCGACTACAACATGGTTACAATTCACAGGCGCGAGTTTGAGGATTTGCTTGCAAACCGGATACCGCTTGACACAACCCTTATAGAGCGGCGTGCACGAGAACCCGGCGAGGTCAGCCGTTCTGAGTTTTTAGGAGACTTTAAGCACCTCTGTGAAACCACGCGCGTCGTCAAGCACATCGATGTGGATGGCAGCAAGATACTGGTCAACCATGATTACAGGGATCCTGTTTCGATTGGCGCAATCAAGGAGATGCTGGTCAATCTGCTTGCGGTCAACGGTTATGCGTGTAAAGCGGACGAGGTCGGGCGACTGATCGCGCTGCAACTGGAGGAATTGGATGAAACAGACGAATCGGGTGGATCCAAAGGATCAAATAGATCAGATGAACCGGAAGGGCAGAGAGAATTCTGATGGATATTGGTGACTTGTGATGATGCAGAAGGAAGAAAAGGTGATGGTAGTCCTCCTTGTGATGGCGCTGCTTTCGCTGTCGGTGCTATACTTTTCAACATGATGTCCACGCCCGCACTGACCGTGGATGCTATAATCCTGCACCAGCAGAAGATCGTGCTGATTAAACGCAAGAATCCGCCGTTTAAGGGAAGTTACGCGCTTCCTGGTGGGTTTGTAGATGTCGGGGAGACTGTCGAGGATGCAGCGCGGCGTGAAGCAAAGGAGGAGACCGGGCTTGACATCGAGATCATCCGGCTGGTTGGCATATACTCGGATCCTGCAAGGGACCCGCGCAGACATACCGTATCAGCGTGCTATCTTGCGGAAGGATCGGGTACTCTGCAAGCAGGCTCTGATGCCGCATGTGCTGAACTCTTCGATCAAAACACGCTACCAGAGCTTGCTTTTGATCACGGCAGGATGATTGCAGATACGCTTGTGAATTTCACGGTAAAAAGTATTGGAATCGTGAGATCTCCTGCAAAAGAGCCTGCCTGCGGATGGGATGACGTTGTATCAGAGGTTGTTCTGGATAAAGAGTACACCGAAGGTCTGGACGGGCTTGATGAGTTCTCTCACGCGGTGATTGTCATGTTCATGCATAAAGCACGTCGCAAAGTCGTTATGAAGGCGCATCCACGAGGTATGGTAGACGTTCCGCTTACAGGGATCTTTGCCCTGCGCACGCCACGCCGACCAAACCCGATTGGCATAACCACAGTTGAGATCATCAAAAGAGATGAAAATCGGCTTGTAGTAAAGGGGCTTGATGCGATCGATGGGACGTCGGTGCTGGACGTGAAGCCGTATATCCCGCAATTGGACAGGGGTGCTCATCCGGTGGCGGGGCTGGATATGCCGGGCGCACGGGTTCCTGAGTGGGTCTGGAGGCTTGCGCAGAGATGAGCAATGAGGGAACTGGTGGCGCACGGGTTTTTTCCCAGCGTTCTTGTCAGCCATGCTTTTGTGACCTCGTTTTTAGCAAAAGTAGCTGTTGTAGTGCATACTTGTGATTTTTGCTATGCTTCTCGC
>JAYEGZ010000024.1:0-1658 GCA_034659315.1 Methanobacteriota archaeon | reverse complement strand
AGCAATGAGGGAACTGGTGGCGCACGGGTTTTTTCCCAGCGTTCTTGTCAGCCATGCTTTTGTGACCTCGTTTTTAGCAAAAGTAGCTGTTGTAGTGCATACTTGTGATTTTTGCTATGCTTCTCGCCTATTATTCAGGAGATAGGCGCTCCCCTGACGTATAAAATGTTAATAACCAGTGGTTTGGACCTAATGTCCGGCAGTTACATGATTATAATCATAGTGAGAAGATTGTGACACCCCAATCACACACACCTATATATGGATGTAACCTCATAATGATCATTACCACCTATATTATTCTCCAACATCCGTTTCGTGTGGTTTGTAAACACAATTCGCGCGGGGCTGCAGCCCCCCTATACCGGGGCTGCATTCTTCTTATCCAATTTTTCAGGTACCTGAGTAGTTACCTTTGATTTCTGTTATGAGTTGTATAGAGATCGGCCCAAACCGCTGGATGTCGTCGATTTGAGCAAGGATTCGTTTATTCAACAGACTTGTGGAACGGAATGATGTGTTGCTGTATGTTTAGCATAGAAGAGGAGGTCCATGCCAAAATGAAGAATATCACAACGGATCGGACTGAAATAGAGAAAGTAAATGATATGCCGCAGAAGGGACTCGTGGTTCTTGGGGGAATCGTTAACTATCTCACAAAAGTTGAGGATAAACCGCCATAAAATGCTGATTGCAGGCATTCACGCCATTCTCCACATCAATGCTTTTTTGAAAGATGTGTGGCAGATAGCAGGACGATGGCATTGAATAAACTCACCCCCAACCTGATGGTTGAGGACGTAAATCGCACCGTGGAGTTCTATCAGGAGGTTCTGGGTTTTGAATTCGTTATGGGCGTCATAGAAGAGCTTCAAGAGGTCCTGACATCGTATCAGCAGGATAGATCGCTGGATTACGCGATGATGAAGTGCGGGAATGTGGAGATAATGTTTCAGGCAGAGAGAAGCCTTTCCCTGGCGATTCCGGTGCTGAAAGGTAGGGAAATCGGTGGCACTTTCACCCTGTACATAGAACTCGACGATGTTTCAGATATGTATGCACGAGTGAAGGGTACAGTCACAGTCGTGAAGGATCTGCACACCACCTTTTACGGGATGCAGGAGCTTTACATTGAGGATTGTAACGGCTACATATTGGCGTTTGCAGAGGCGGCTTAAACCGAGAGTACAATGGCGCCCCGCGTCATTGGGTTGGATGGATTATCCCCCGGTGAATACGAAAATGGGGCTTATGTGTGCGACATCGGTTGGACCACAAAGTTAGAAGTGGCTTGCGATGGACAATTGTTATGGAAGACATGATGCCTGATCCAAGCCCTGTCACATACCCATTCACATCAGGAGCTGCTGCGTACGTCAAGGAACTCGGAGTCGATATTCCGGATCTCCTCGAAAAGCGAGTGTACGACCGTGCCCGTGCCCGCGGTGTGGAACGGGTGATTCAGGCAATCGATGGCAAAATGGAGAATAATACCGACACCGACATGCCTGCGGAACTCGAGGTGCTGTCCTATCCGGTTGCAAGAATGATTGTGTCATGCATCGGCGATGATTACTTGATCCGCAGATACGCACTTGCAGAGGCAAAAGCCGCGCACGAGGCACTCGTAGGCGAGCGGCAGAACATTCTGGCGACGA
>JAYEGZ010000023.1:0-5535 GCA_034659315.1 Methanobacteriota archaeon | reverse complement strand
ACCGGCGCATAGTTCAATCGCTTGCACTCCCTGATCGACCAATTCCTGACTGACTTGAATTGCTTGTTGATAGTCCTTAACTCCAACGACTATCAGTTCAACTGTATCGGGTGTGGATATAGTCATCATATGCTCGCCTGGATCCGCATCTGGTGTCACAAACATAAATGCTGCTTTTAGTCTTGCCATAGTTCACATCCTTTTAATTTCTCGGCACCACTTCTCATAACGGTATCGGTGTATGCGAAGTTGTGCCGAATGACAGGGGGCGAAGCCTATGTATATGTTGTGTTATGTCCGTAGCTCTTTGATAATAACGAGCTTCAAAAACAGCAGTATCGGATCGTTGAACCCATGTGGGTTAGCGCCTTGCTGCGGTTGATCTAGCTACATAGCCACCGCATCTGCAATCACATTCAACAGACGAAGACCGATTTGAAGTGTCTTGCTATCTTCATCGTACTCAGGGTTATAGGTGGTAAGAGCTGCTGCCTACAAACGAGCCGCAGGATTGCTCTATGATAGCAAGACCACGACCCTCATTCACGAGCTTTCGCATGAAATGAGCAAAACAATATACACCTCCCACCCCAAGAGATGGAAGAAGCAGGTGATCACTGATGATCTTTGAGAGAATAAAATCAGCTGGACTGGCTCACAACTCATACCTCATCGGTTCGGACGGCGAGGCGGCTGTGATCGACCCGCGGAGGGACTGCGACGTTTACATCGAGTTAGCAGAGCGAGAAGAACAGAGGATCAGGTACGTATTCGAGACCCACCGCAACGAAGACTACGTCATCGGATCAGGAGAGCTATCAAATCTAACTGGTGCTGAGGTCTTCCACGGTCCGGGTCTCAACTGGGGCTATGGCAGCACGCTTCACGAGGGTGAGGCGTTCCGGATCGGAAGTCTGGAGATCACCGCGCTGCACACGTCAGGGCATACTGATGAGAGCATGTCATACACACTGGCAGACCTCTCTTCTGGCGAAGATGCTGCTATGGTTATGGTCTTCACAGGAGATGCGCTCTTCGTTGGAGACGTGGGCAGAACCGACTTCTACGGTCCGGATGCTGCGGAGAGACTGGCTGGATCGCTCTACGACAGTATCTTTGAAAAGATCCTTCCACTTGGTGATGGGGTCATCCTCTGCCCGGCTCATGGTGCTGGCTCGGTTTGCGGTGGAAGCATCAGCGAGAGAGATTACAGCACGATAGGGATAGAGCGAGCCAATAATCCCATGCTCCAGCTGAACCGGCAGGAGTTTATCCGGCACAAAACAGCCGAGCACCACGAACGACCCCCGTATTTCAGAGTTATGGAGCAGTACAATCTTGAGGGACCGCCCCTCATAGGACGACTGCCAGCCCCACCTCCTCTGACGCCTGCCGAGTTTGAGGATTTGATGAGGGGCGGGGCAATTGTTGTCGATGCCAGAACCCCACCCTCATTTGGAGGCGCTCATATCAGGGGATCTTACAGCATCTGGCTGGAGGGGCTCCCTGCGTACGCGGGATGGGTTCTGCCTTATGACAAGCCGATTCTGCTGGTTCTTGAGTTGCATGACCATCTAAAGCGAGCTGTCCGATACCTTGTGCGGCTGGGCTACGAGAATATCAGAGGATACGTAAGAGGCGGGATTGAGGCATGGTATGATGCGGGCAATGCTACTGAGTACATGGGACTCTCAACGGTGCACGAACTTAAACGCCGGATTGATCGCGGGGATAATCTTCTGGTGCTCGATGTGCGTGATGAGAATGAGTGGAGAGATGGGCATATAGAGGGCGCTATGCACATCTATGTAGGGCAGCTTGAAAGCAGGCTTTCCGAAGTGCCGCGAGACCGTCCGATCACGGTCGTCTGCAATGTCGGTCACCGTGCAAGTCTTGCCGCAAGCATCCTTATGAGAGCCGGGTATACGAATGTCTGTTGCGATGTTCTCGGGAGCATGAAAGCGTGGCAGGTCAGCGGTTTTCCGATTGAGAGGAAATGACATGAAAAATATGAAAAGTGTTGGTTGGGAGATTCGTTTCGGATTATCGTTGGTTCTATTGTCTGCGCTACTGTATCTCCTCCACTATGCCATCTTCAGGGACTCCCATCACATATTCATCTACATGTTAGGGCATATCGCATTTGTCCCGATCGAGGTTCTGCTGGTTGCCCTGATACTACAACGGCTACTCGATATGCGGGAGAAACGTGCTATGTTAAACAAGCTGAACATGGTTATAGGGGCATTTTTTAGCGAAGTTGGAGGAGATCTATTGGCTTATTTTTCTGAATACGATCATAAATTGGATAAAATAAGAAAAGAACTTGTTATTACTGATAAATGGTCTGATCAAGAATTTATGGATCTCAGCAAACGCCTCAAAAATTATGATTACGGGATCGATATCCAGAAGGTGGATCTGGAACAGTTGCGTAGTTTCCTGATTGAAAAGAGGGGTTTTTTACTGCGGCTGCTGGAAAACCCCAATTTGCTGGAGCATGAATCCTTTACAGAGCTTCTCTGGGCGGTTTTTCACCTAACAGAGGAATTGGCTAAGAGAGGCGACCTGAGCCAACTTCCTGATACCGACTACATACATCTATCCGGTGATATAAAAAGAGCATACACCACATTGATCCACCAGTGGCTGGATTACATGAAACACCTGAAGGATGATTACCCATATCTCTTCTCTCTTGCGATGAGAACGAACCCGTTTGATCCGGATGCATCGCCGATAGTACGATGACGTGTGAGGGATTGATATGAAATGGTCATACCGGATCGGCAGCATCTGCGGGATACCTGTACGGTTGCAGGTAACATTTCTGGCGATATTAGTATTCTTCACATGGGCATTTGCGGTTCAGGATCGTAAAATTGAAGAATATGGGATACTATGATTATAGGAGGTTGCGACATGACTGAGAGTTTGAAGAGTGTTGAACTCAGGGTCGCAGGGATGACCTGTGCGATGTGTGCCAAAACAATCGAACACTCGCTTCTGGATCTTGATGGCACCACGCATGCAGAGGTCAACCCTGGAAACGAGACTGTCCGGGTGGAGTACGACCCAGAACGGTTGAAACTTGCCGATCTTGAAAAAGCAGTAACCGATGTGAGCTATGGGGTGGTGCATGATAGGGTCACCATCAAAGTCGGCGGGATGACCTGTGCGATGTGTGCGGGGGCGATTGCGGACGCACTCAAGAGACTGGACGGGATCGCGGGTGCCAATGTCAATCTAAGTTCTGAAAAAGCATACGTAACCTACAATCTGGATATGACGACGGTATCCGAGATGAAAAAAGCCATTTCGGATGCCGGATACCAGTACCTTGGAATAGAGGGGGAAGACGAAGACTTGGAACAAATTGCGCGAGAGAAGGAACTGAAAAGAAAACGAAACAGGATCATCATCGGGTCTATCACAGGCGCCCTTCTGATGGTTATCAGACGCGTTCCGACCGGCGTCCCCCCAGCCTATCTGATGATGGCGATCGCAGTTCCGGTCTTTGTCTATCTGAGTTATCCGATATTTCTCGCTGCATATCGCGCCCTTAAGAACCGGAACCTCAACATGGACGTGATGTACTCGATGGGAATCGGTGTTGCATTCGTATCAAGCATTCTGGGCACTTTCAAGATCATACTCTCGAGTGAATTCTTGTTTTATGAGACCGCGATTCTTCTTGCCACATTTCTCACACTTGGCAGGTATCTGGAGACAAAAGCAAAAGGGAAAACATCGGAAGCGATAAAGAAGCTGATGGGCTTGCAGCCAAAGACCGCTATAGTCATCCGTGATGAGAGCGAGATTACGATACCGATAGAGGATCTGGAGATGGATGACCTTGTAGTCGTCAAACCCGGAGAGAAGATACCGGTGGACGGCTCTGTTGTTGATGGCGAGAGCTATGTGGATGAGTCGATGATCACCGGAGAGCCAACCCCGGTTCTCAAAACGAAGGGGGGTGATGTCGTTGGTGGAACGCTCAACAAAAACAGCGTGATCTGGTTCAGAGCCACAAAAATAGGGCGAGACACGGTGCTCTCCCTGATAATACGGCTCGTGGAGGAAGCCCAGGGGTCAAGACCTCCTGTACAGAGGATTGCTGACAGGGCAGTCAGTTATTTCATCCCGACGGTGCTTGTGATCGCAATTCTTTCCTTTGCCTTCTGGTATGCAATTTCAGGCGAGACGCCGCTCTTTGCGCTGACCACACTGATCACGATACTCGTCGTTGCATGTCCCTGCGCTCTCGGGCTTGCAACACCTACTGCTGTCACGGTTGGCATCGGTCGCGGGGCAGAACTTGGCATCTTAATCAAGAACGGTGTCGCTCTTGAGGTATCTGAGAAACTGACAACGATCGTCTTTGACAAAACCGGGACACTCACCAGAGGAGAACCCGAGGTTACGGACATAATTGGTGCAATCGGTATAACCGGTACAAACGGCACATATAGCACAAGCGGTGCCGAAAACGATCTCCGGGAACTCCTGAAAGTGGCAGCAAGCGTCGAAGCAAGCTCGCAGCATCCACTTGCAGAGGCGGTAGTGAGAAGAGCGCGGGAAGAAGATATCGAGATTTTTGGGAGGACTAGCGAGGGATTCGACACCTTCGAAGGAAAAGGCGTGGTAGCGAAGATAGATGGGAAAGAAGTTCTTGTAGGAAATAGAACGCTTTTTGGCGAGAGAAATATTCTGTACTCTGAAGATTCCAAGAGGAAAATGCTACAGCTTGAAAATGAAGGAAAGACTGTGATAACAATTGCAATCGATGGCAAAATCCATGGTATGATCGCTATCGCTGACCAGTTGAAGGAGACAACAGGAGATGCCATCAAAGAACTCAAAAGGATGGGGTTCAATGTCGTTATGATCACCGGTGACAATTCCCGGACTGCGAACAGGGTCGCAGAGCAGATCGGGATTAAGGATGTGTTATCTGAGGTTTTGCCGCAGGATAAGGCTGGCGAGGTTGCGAGACTTCAGAAGAACGGGGAGGTCGTGGCGTTCGTTGGCGACGGCATCAATGATGCGCCCGCGCTTGCACAGGCCGATGTGGGCATTGCGATAGGCAGCGGCACTGATGTGGCGATAGAGAGCGGTGACATAGTCCTCATGAAAGACGATCTCATGGACGCAGTTTCAGCGGTGCAACTGGGCAGGAAGGTGATGTCAAGGATCAAGCTGAACATATTCTGGGCTTTTGCGTACAATACGGCTCTCATTCCTGTTGCGGCAGGGATACTCTACCCGTTTGGGATTACGTTCAGACCAGAGCTTGCAGGGCTTGCGATGGCTATGAGTTCTGTGACTGTGGTGAGTCTATCTCTGATGCTTAGGGGGTATCTGCCGCCAGCAAAGAAAAGAACCTGAGGGAGGTGAAAAATGATGGCGATTGATCCGGTATGTAAGATGGATATTGATGAGAAGACTGCGAAGTTCACAACCGAGCACAAGGGAGAGACATACTACTTCTGTGCACCGGGGTGTAAGAAGGCGTTTGAGGAGAACCCGGAAGAG
>JAYEGZ010000022.1:5830-19500 GCA_034659315.1 Methanobacteriota archaeon | reverse complement strand
ATCTTTTATGCACCCCACTGATGGTGATTTTGAATGGCATATCAAAATTATGTAAAATCGCCATCAAGCCAGATGATTGTTAATTCAACGTCATGGTTTATGGGACACTACCGATTTTTTCACAAAAAATCGAGTAAAAACTGCCCTCCGGGTGGGGGCTGGCGATACACTTTTTCGTAAACGGGGGCTGTCACGTTGTGCGGGGTCGGCTCGAAACCCCAGTGTTCCGGATATCCAAAACCCGGGAGCGGTCGGCACCAGACTCAAATCGACAACACCTTCAAAATCACGCCAGCACCAGGTGGCGAGACAACCCCCGTAAACGAGTAAAAACTGCCCTCCAGGTTGGAAGTCAGTTTTTGATCAAACTTTTGTGAAAAGTTTGGTGAATAGTTTGGTGGGGATGATAGTGGCATACACAAGATACTGGCGATATGTTTGCATTTCATGTCGTGCATCTGCGGGTTTCTGTGATATATTTATATGGGATCGTATGAGAAATATTATCGTGTGATGTGCGGTTGCACACCACATAGGGTGGGGTGACTGAATGGAGCGTATATCAACAGGGATATCTGAACTGGACGCGAAACTGAGCGGAGGCTACCCTGTTGGAAGGGCAATACTGTTGACAGGCACACCCGGTGCCGGAAAGACCATATTCGGACTACACTTCATCCAAAGATCCTTGATCGACGGCAAGAAGTGCATTCATATCGCAACAGAAGAATCGCCTGAAGATATTCTCATACAGGCTGAGATTCTTGGACTTAATCTAAGACCGTATCTCGATTCCGGACAGCTTAAAATCGAGCGCGTCTTTGAGATCAGGACGGAAAGCGCAGAGATGTCAACACAACTTGGTTTTGGGTTTGAAACAACTGATATAAACCTGCTTGAGCAGGTAAAACTGGTAACGGATGACACTGATGTGGCGGTCATCGATAATGTAGGGGTGTTTGCACTGAACACAGGCGTCAAGGATTTCCGGGACATGATCGACACGATAACCCGCCTACTCGCAAGCAAGAGCTGCACCACGCTGATGGTTATGGATGAGGCTGCCAATAATCTGACCCATGGAATTGCAGAATACTCAGCGTACGGTTCCGTCAAACTCATGATGAAAGAGAACCCCTACACAGGTTTGCGGGAGCGGTATCTGGATGTTCCGAAGATGCGCAGCACTGAACTCTCGCTGGAATTGTCTGTCTTCGATATAACTTCGGAGGGTATCAAGATCCACAGATCCACACCAAACTCCGGATAGAGATTCTTTCTTTGGTGCGGGGCATCTACAGTACATACAAAAAAGATTGGGGTAACCACGATGAAGCGCGTACCAACCGGAATTGCTGAACTGGACCTAAAACTGAGCGGGGGCTATCCCCGCGGTAAGGCAGTGCTGATAACAGGTGCGTCAGGTGCCGGGAAGACGATCTTTGGGTTGCAGTTCATCCACAGATCCTGCACTGATGGCTTGAAATGTGTGCATATTGCAACAGAGGAGTCGCCAGAGGATCTTCTCGTGCAAGCGGGGATGCTCGGGCTTGATCTTGAGCACTATCTCGATTGTGAACAGCTTGTGATCAAGCGAGTCCTTGAGACAAGGATGCGTAATATCGGGCAAGCGATGGATTTTGGTTCCCGATCCCCGGCAACCGACATAGATCTAATCAAGCAGGTACAAATGGTGCCTGACAATACCGATGTGGTGGTCATCGATAACATCGGGATATTTGCACTGGACATGAGCATCAAGGAATTCAGGGATAGAATCGACATGATAAACTACACACTTACTACCATCAAGGGCTGTACTGTGCTCTTTATCATGGACGAGACCGCTTACGAGCTAACACACGAAGTTTCAAAGTATTCGTCTTACGGTTCCATCAAACTCATCATGAAGGAGAACCCGTACACCGAGAAGATTGAGCGGTATATCACCATCCCAAAGATGCGCAGCACTGAACTCTCGCTGGAATTGTCGGTCTTTGATATAACTTCGGAGGGTATCAAATTCCGCAAATCCGGAACGAAGAATGAATAGAGGTGCACGATTCGGAGGCGGAAAATGATTGGGGGAATAGATACGTGAAAATCCAGATAAAGCTTGTTATAATCCTGATCGCGTTCATCCTGGTCACCGGCACGGTTGCAACCCTTGTCAGCCGGTCGATTTCAGAGGAGATTACACAGGAGCAGGTTTTCATTCACCTGGAGGCAACTGCGCAGTCGAGAGCAGATCATGTCGAGACAGTTCTGAATGGGTACAAAGAGACTACCGAGACGCTGGCAGCCGGAAACGCGTTCAGAGATGCGGTGGATGATAGCAAGGAGCACACATGGAGAATTGGGCAGTCTAATCGTAGGATAAAAAGTGTAATACAGGCTCACGACGAGATTTCGATGATCGAGGTGCTGGATGCAAACGGCATAGTGATCGCCTCCAATCGTGACGATGTCGGGCTTGACAAAAGCAACAAAGACATCTTTTTGAATGGACAAGACGGGGTTTACATCAAAGACCTACACACCTCTTTATGCACCGGAAATGCGGTTATCAGCATAACAGCACCGATTCTGCTGGACGGTGAATATTCAGGAGTTCTTGTGATAGATTTTGACGCGGAAAAGGAATTATTTGCGATCACAACAGACAGAACCGGTCTTGGGGATACCGGGGAGATATATCTCGTGAACAGGGACGGCTACATGGTAACGCCCGCAATGTTTGCGAACGGCACATTCCTGAAACAGAGGGTTGATGTGGGGTATGTAAGTGCAGATGCGGGTGGGGCGGTTTTGACCCGGAATTATCGGGGTACGGATGTTCTCAGATTTCACATATACATACCTGAGATGGAATGGTACCTGCTTGCAGAGATGAGCGAGAAAGAAGCGTTTGCGGCGGTTGCGAGATTGGGTAATACGATGCTGCTGGCAATCATTGTTCTTCTGTTGGTGGGGCTGGTTGTATCCATCTTTGTAACGAGGACGATATCAAAGCCCATCTCTGATCTGCATCGCGGTCTCAGAGAGGTGAGGGGCGGCAACCTCGATTATGAGATCAATATCAAGACCGGTGATGAGATCGAACTCTTTGCAGACGAGTTTAACCTGCTGAGCGCCGAACTCAGAGAGTCCCGTTCAAATCTGGAAGAAAAGGTGGTGGGGAGAACCAGAGAGCTCAGCGAGGCAATTGAGCGGTCCGAGACGGAGATCATTGAGCGGATGGCGGCTGAGGAGCGTCTCGCGGTGAAGCGGGAGATGGAGACGGCATACACAGATATCCTGACTGCGCTTGGAAAGTCCATAGATCTGAATGTGGTTTTGACAGATGGCTTGCGCCTTCTTATGAAATACACCAGTGCGACTGTGGGCGTAATCTACATGTACGACGCCCAAAATAAGTTGCTTGTACCCGCGGTCACCAGATGCACGGATGATGTGGTTTCGGTGCGGAAGTTCTCGCACGGCGAAGGCATCCCGGGTCAGACCGCTCTTGAGAAGGAGATGGTTGTTGTGACCGAAATTCCGGAAGACACGATCTACGGGCTGGAAGCGGGTTTGTGCGAAGTCATGCCTGAGACAATCGTCAGCACCCCGATGATCTTTAATGAGATGCTGCTTGGAGTCATAGTTACATGCCATGTCGGTGTGGTCACGCCTGATGTGCTCGAATTTATAAAACGTGTCGTCTGCCAGATTGCTGTGGCTGTGCACAACGCGCAGGCGTACATACAGACGCAGGAGATGGCAGCTAAGCTTAAGAACCAGCGCGATAAGCTTGAGATGACCTCACATGAGCTTGCGGCAGCCAGCAAGACAAAATCCGAGTTCCTTGCAAACATGAGCCATGAACTGCGAACCCCGCTAAACTCGATCATCGGTTTTTCAGAGATCCTGCATGATGAGACATTCGGTGCTCTCAATGAGAAGCAGTCGAAATACGCAACAAACATCCTCACAAGCGGCAAGCACCTGTTGCAGCTTATCAATGACATACTCGACCTCTCGAAGGTTGAGGCAGGGAAGGTAGAACTGGAGTATGTTGATTTCGATGTTCAGACGGTGCTTGAGGGTGCAAAGACCCTGGTTCTGTCGATCGCCGAAAAGAAGAAGATCAGGATAGCGGTCACAGTCGAACCCGAACTCACCATGATCAACGGGGACGTGAGCAAGTTCAAGCAGATTATTTACAACCTTCTGAGCAACGCAATCAAGTTTACACCGGATGGCGGGTCTATCACGGTTGACGGGCGGCGCAAAGGGGGAATGGCGCAGATTTCAGTAACTGACACCGGAATCGGGATCTCGCCTGAGGCTGCCAAAAAACTGTTCCAGCCCTTTGTGCAGGCAGACTCGTCCACGTCTCGGAGGTACGGCGGAACGGGCTTAGGTCTCTCTCTTGTCAAGCAGTTTGTGGAGTTGCACGGCGGCATGGTATGGGTTGAGAGTGAGCCTGACCGGGGCAGCACGTTCATATTCACGATGCCCGTTGCGGGCAAGGCGGAAGCCGGAACGCCTGAGATCCCTGCGGCACCGAAAACACCGGAAGCAGCAAAAACGCCAGTGATACCAGAAACAGGGGAGATGTCGGATACGCCTGCAGTGTCTGCACAGGATGTTGTGGAGACTGGAGCGACCGGCGGGGTTGGAGAGATCAATATTCCGGAGATAACCGCGCCAGCCGGTGCGAGCGGGGATGAGCCACTAATACTAGTTGTCGAGGATGACCCGAATGCAAGCGAACTCTTGACAATCACGCTCACCGACGCAGGATACCGGGTCATACATGCTTGCAATGGCAAAGACGCGCTGGCGATTGCGCATAAGCTTGACCTGGCAGCAATCACGCTGGACATCCTGCTGCCCGGGATGGACGGATGGAGTGTGCTCAAATACCTGAAGTACAATCCCGAGACCAGCACGATTCCGGTGATCGTGATCTCGATGTTGGATGAGACGACGCTCGGGTTTTCGCTTGGCGCAATAGATTACTTGTTCAAACCGGTCGATAGGAACGCGCTCCTTGACACACTGGACTCACTTAGAGGGGTGCTGGGGGTCGTTGCGCCGAAGGTGCTTATTGTGGATGATGAGCCCGATGCCGTTGAACTGATCGCATCGATGATCGAGCCTGATGGCTTTGACGTGTTGCGGGCGTACGGCGGGCAGGAAGGATTGGACATCGCGTTTAGCGAACATCCTGACGTACTGGTACTTGACCTGATGATGCCTGTTGTCAGCGGATTTGAGGTACTATCCAGAATCCGTGATAATCCGGAGACAAAGAACATCCCGGTGATCATCTGCACAGCAAAAGACATAACAGACGACGATGTGAAGCATTTGAGCAACGGTGTAATCTCAATCCTGCAGAAGGGGACGTTTTCCGGGAGCGAACTGATAGAGAAGATCATGAAAGTAACAACAAAGAGGAGTGACAAACACAAATGAAACACGTACTGGTTGTTGAGGACAACCCGATGAATATGGAACTCGCAGTTGACCTGTTGGAAGTGTATGGATACGATGTAACTGCTGCGGCGGACGGGTTCGAAGCACTTGAATTTGTCAAGCAGATAGAATTTGACCTGATACTCCTTGATATGCAGCTTCCTGAGATGGACGGGTCGGAGATCCTGGATAAACTCAAGAATAACCCGGATACTGCCACAATGCCAGTTGTGGCGCTGACCGCACACGCAATGGCGGGAGATGCGGAGCGGTTCGTCGAAGCCGGGTGTGTGGGATACATCTCAAAGCCGATCGACGTCCACGAGTTCAAGCCGGCAGTCGAGCAGTATCTGAAATGATGCGGGAGGTGAGGGTATATCATAGCTGAAGAGATGCGACCGAAGATATTGGCTGTAGATGACGAACCGATGAACGTGGAACTGCTGGATGCATATCTATCGCTTGACTATGATGTCATCTCCGCATGCAGCGGTGAGGAGGCTCTCGAGGCTGTGAATGCTGATAAGCCGGACCTCATACTACTTGACATTATGATGCCGGGCATGGACGGCTATGAGGTCAGCAAGCGGCTGAAGAGTGATCCCACAACCCAGTTCATACCGATAATCCTTGTGACCGCGCTCTCTGATGTCGGTGACCGGATAAAGGGGAGCGATTCCGGGTCAGATGAGTTTCTCACAAAGCCTGTTAACAAGGAAGAATTGATATCGCGGGTAAAGTCGCTCCTGCACACCAAGGGGCTGCATGACAACCTGCTCTCGGAACGCGACACGCTCGAGATGCAGAACCGCGTGCGTGGTATCCTTACTGCGATGATTTCCATGCTGCTACAGCCGCTTCCTCCTGAGCAGAAGAAGGTTATGATATACCAGATGACCGAGATGGTTGAGAAGACCATAAGTGAGATGTATCCGCTTGGCGAGGAGATGACAGATCATACAAGCATCGGGGCGATCTGTGCAAGCGTGATGAATCAACTCGGCGGGAGCTTTTCAATCGAAGAATCCGCTGGCGGGGCTGCTTGCATTGTCAAAGGAACAGTGTGCCCGTGGGGGGCGGCTGAAGCCCGCAAGAACCCGATCCTCTGTAACCTCACAAGAGGTATATTTTCAAGGATCGCTGCGAGAGGTTCTGGTGCGCCGAATGTTGCGGTGCTTGCGACGATTGGGAATAGGGACGAAGCGTGTGTGTTTGAGATCAAATAGTGTTATTGTATGTGTGTTTAGCTGAGGCAAAAAACGGCTCTGTGACAATTCGGTTGCGATCATTTCGTAGATAGATCTTGCCTGTGTGGCGTTAAGTGCTTAGGGATCACATGGATGAATGACACAAATTTTAACAGGTTATTTTTTTTGGCAAGCCCATAATTCCTTGTGGAAATATGGGTAATCTTGAGGTTAGCTAAAAACGTACGTGCAATTTAATAATGGAGAAGCCACATAATATATATCGAGGTGGGGGGCGATCAAGAGCAAGAATGCGCTTATGGGGAAATTACTGAAGATCGTAAAGAAGCGACCGGATGCCTTGCCGCCGTATGACCTGGATGTTCACGGTTCTCTTGTGGAGTTTGAGGTGCCGTACGGCTACACTGAACTCGAGCGTTACTGGGTGGATGAGCCGTATGCATTCGTAAGCATTCTTGACAACTCAAAAATGCTGCACTATTATATGGTTGAGCCGTCGCTTACTGCGTATGAGATAGCGGTGCTTGACCGGGCGTACAAGGATCTGCAGGATATCATGGCACTCTCGTACACCGTTTCAGAAACTGACATGGACACAGTCTTAACCAGAGAAACACTCACTCTTATTAAATATTATCATGTGAAACTCGATCCCGCGTCGGTGTATAAGATAATGTATTACCTGCGGCGGAATTTCCGCGGTTACGAGCGGTTAAACCCGGTACTCATGGATCCGCACATCGAAGACATCTCCTGTGACGGCATCGATGTCCCCATCTTCCTGTACCACAAGACGCACCGCAACATCCGGACAAACGTCGTCTTCGGCGAGCTGGATCTGAACTCGTTTGTGATCAAGCTCTGCCAGAAGAGCGGCAAGCAGATATCGATTGGCGAGCCGATGGTGGACGCGACCATGCCGGACGGCTCAAGGCTACAGGCGACGCTTGGAAAGGAGGTTACGACCCGCGGCAGTTCATTTACCATACGAAAGTTCAGGGGCGACCCGATCACACCGATCGACCTGATAGACCTTGGGACGTGCAGCGTGGACATGATGGCATACTTCTGGCTGGCGATAGAAGGAAATAAGAGCATGATCTTTGCTGGCGGCACAGCGTCAGGAAAGACCTCGATATTAAATGCCGTATCGCTCTTCATACCGCCCTTAACAAAAGTGATCTCGATTGAGGATACGCGTGAACTGACGCTGCATCACGACAACTGGGTCGCTGGCATCACCAGGAAATCGTTTACAGTAAGCGGGACGGGAGAGGTCACGATGTACGACCTTCTGCGAGCCGCTCTCAGGCAGCGCCCCGAGTACATCCTTGTCGGGGAGGTTCGCGGTGCTGAGGCGCTTACGCTATTCCAGGCGATGTCAACAGGTCACACGACCTACTCTACCATGCATGCGGGCGACGTGCCAACGGTCGTGAACCGGCTTGAAAACACCCCGATCAACGTCCCGCATGCGATGCTACAGTCGCTTGACATTATCTGCATCCAGGCGCAGACTTACGTAAGTGAGAAGCGGGCAAGGCGGACACAGACCATTGTGGAGATTGCCGGTCTCGATCCAAAGACCGGAAATATCCGCGTAAATGAACTCTATCGCTGGGAGCCTTTGACAGACGCATTCAAACGTGCTGGCGAGTCCAGTGTGTTAAATGACATCATCAAGACGCGGGGCTGGACCCCGGATAAACTGCTCGGCGAACTTGGCAACCGTGTAAAGATCCTTGAGTGTATGAGCCGGAACGGCATGAGGGATTATATCAGCGTCTCGCTTGTCGTGCAGGCGTACGCCACAAATCCGGAACTGGTTATAAGTGCAGTTGAAACGGACAGGTTGCAAGAGTTGATTTAAGAAAACAAGTGACTATTGGGGAATATATGGGGTTTGCATCAATTACAGCGTACAGGATCTTTGGTAACGGCGTCCGCAAACGTGCGGAGACACACCACGACCTTGAGGTGCAGCTACACCAGGCGCACATCCCTTTGCCGATTGATCGGTATCTCTCATCCGCATACTTCTATTCGCTGATTGCGGGATTGATCGGCGCGATTGCCGGGTACTATGCAGGACTATGCCTCTTCGCTGATCTCAGCCTTCCTGCAAATATCGGCATAGACAGCTTGCCCCGGGTTGCCGCTCACCAGACCGAACTGCTCTCTGCTACGGCAGGGCTGCTGCTCTTTACGCTGACCTTCTACATCGTCTACTTCACCTATGCAAAGATTCCGGCAACAAAAGCAAACATCCGCAAGTCGCAGATAGACCAGTCGCTGCCGCACGCGGTCGCATACCTGTATGCATTGAACCAGGGGGGTGGCATGAACTTGTTTGACATCATCAAGTCGCTGAGCGGGTATGTCTATATCTATGGCGCCGCCGCAGAGGAGTTCGCGCGCATCGTCCGGGACGTGGAGTACTTTGGTTATGATATGCTAACCGCACTGCAGAATGCGAGCAACCGGACGTCGTCTGACAAGTTCAAGGATTTCGTTGATGGCTTGATCACAATTGTTTCGAGTGGCGGCGACATCACAACATACCTCATGAGCAAAACACAGCAGTACCACTCAACAGCAGCAAGGGAGCAGAAGACGTTCCTGGAGACGCTTGGCATCATGGCTGAGGTCTACATCGCTGTCTTTGTTGTGGGACCGCTGTTCCTGATGACGGTACTTGTTGTGATCGGGCTCATTGACGCCAGATCAAGCATGATCCTGTACATACTGATATATGCACTGATCCCTGCTGGCACCGCCATCTACCTGATTTTCATTGGCATGATCTCAGATGTCAGTAAAAAGTCATACGGCGTGTATATAGTCGAAAAGAAGCCTGATGCGTTCAGTGACGTCCGTGTCAAACCGTTGTATAAAGATCAGGCAAAACTTATACATCGGATGCATCTTCGCAGGAGGTTGCTCTGGTTCAGGGCTGCACTCTTCCATCCATTCCGGCTGATGCGCTACAAACCAGCGTACTCGTTCCTGATGAGTGTCCCGCTCGCTGTCCTGTACATATACTCGGTTCTAAGATCGTCTTATCCGAATCTGAGCCTCACAAGCATTGGCACGGCCACGGGTGGTGACATCAGCCACATATCCGCGCTGGACGATCAGATCTTCTTTGCCACCCTGATTATGTGTATCCCGTTCATCATATTCTATGAACTCAGGAATCGCAGGATACGGCAGATCGAAGACCAGATCCCTGAGTTTATGAGAAAGCTTGCGAGCATAAACGATGCGGGCATCCTGCTCGTCGATGCTATCACAATGGTTGCGCAGGCAAAGATCGGGGTTCTGCAACACGAAGTGAAACAGATCGTCGGAGACATCAAGTGGGGTACGATCCTGACTGACGCACTGAGGAACTTTGAGTACCGGGTCAAAACAGACATGGCAAGCCGCATAATCACCTTGATTGTGAGGGCGAGCGAGTCCACGAGCGACGTCAAGAGTGTACTCGTGATCGCGGCAAGTGATGCCGAGGTTCAGAAACAGACGAAGAACAAGCGGACCGCAGAGATGTTTGTGTACGTCTTCATAATCTATGTGGCGTTCTTCGTCTTCCTCTTCACAATCTATGTTCTTGCCGCACAATTCCTAACATCTATGACCGGATCCTTGAGCGAAGCTGCATCAGACCTGACAATGATCAACAAATTCGACATGGAGATATATACTATGCTCTTCTTCCATGCCGCTCTGATCCAGGGGTTCTGCTCGGGGCTGGTTGCAGGGAAGATGAGTACCGGAAGCATCTCGTCCGGACTGAAGCACTCGGTCGTAATGATGCTGATCTCTTACGGGGTCTTCACAGTACTTGTATAGGGAAATAAGGGAATAGAGATATACTAATATAGAAATAGAAATAAATGTGAAAATATGAGATTATCGCAAAAGCGACCGGACAAGGGTACCTGATATGAGAAAACGCACCAGACCGTTCACAGAAGACTGCGACGCAGTCTCTGAAATCATCGGAGAACTGCTAATGGTAGTGATCGCCATCATCACGTTTGGTGCTTTAGCGGCAATCATGCCCTTATACATGGAGCACAGTGACACGCTGCATGTAGATGTGGATAGCTGGGTGGATGTCAGCGCAGATACGATCCACTTCAGGCACAGCGGCGGCGAGGCAGTTGAGGCAGAGAAACTCGAAATGATCCTGAACCTGAACGGAACGCTTGTGGAACTCTCATCAGACAATGTCACCGTGATTCTTGGAAAGAGTCTGTGGCAGCTTGGCGATATCATCGAGATCAATGCAATGGACCGATGGGGAATCGATATCGAGGAGGATGATTACGTGGGCGGGATTACAATTCACAAAACGACAGTGATCGTCACTGGCACGCTTCTTGGAGAGAAGACCAATTAATGACAATAAACCTTGATTAGGCAGGAGTAGATGCTAATGATTCGGAATACAACAATGATCAGTCAGTTAATGGCGCAATCCGGATGCATGTGCCGTAACCGGAGGTCTGGTGCATCATGACCCCTGAGTCATTTACAGAATCCAAGAGCGCAATTGCAACAGTCATATCAACAGTGCTGGTGCTGGGGCTGATCATAACAGCGACAACCATGCTTCACGTACACTACATACCTGCATGGAAGAGCGATTCCGAATGCGCCCACCTGACCGATGTCCGAGGGGACATGTCGAACCTCAAATCCACAATCGACATCATGTCCGCGGTTCTCGCTATAGATCCGGAATCCATAGTATCAATGAGCACGCCAATCGAGCTTGGCGGCGGGGATATCCCGATCGTCGGCACTACCAAATCGAGCGGCATGTTGGCTGTGAACGTCAATGACTGTGGAATCAGAGTTGTGGCGAGTAACAAAACACACCCAATTATATATGACAGCGGAACCGACCTCGCACATCTTGGTGCGATTCACTACCGCTCCCACAACAATTACTACATAGACCAGATGTTTGAGTGCGAGAACGGGGCGCTGATCCTTGTTCAGGACCACAGGTCACTGATGAAGCTCTCGCCTGCGATGACCATCACAAAGAATGCGGCGACGAGCAACATCATCGTTGCAATCAGCGCAATCAAGCTGATCGGCGAAAAACGAACCATAAGCAGCACCGTTGTCGAGGGGGTTATGCTGACGTCAAAGACGTCAAGCGAGCTTTTTTCAAGCGGAAACGATCTTTTCAATGTGTCTACTGTGAATCTTACGATGTATACCGATTATCCGGATGCGTGGGAGAAATACTTCAACAGGACTGCCGAAAACGCTGGTCTCGAGTACGGCGGCAGCAACGACTACACGATAACATCGGATGTGAACTCAGTTACATTATCTGTGAACGGGCAGGCAGGTGAGGATATCAGCCTGCATGTTCGCAGAATTACAATAGACGCATCAGTTGGAAACCTATAGCGAGAAAGGTCCCATGAACCGACGTACGCAGCAACTGGCGGAAAACTGCGATGCAATCTCTGAACTCATCGGAGAATTGCTCATGGTAGTGGTTGCTGTTCTTGCTTTCGGTGTGATCGCAGTACACGTACTCTCATATCAAGGACCTCCGGTTACGGTACATACGGAAATAGATGGATGGATAGACCCCAGCACGGACATGATTTATTTCAGGCACAGCGGCGGCGAGGCAGTTGGGACTGAAGATCTCAAAATCATCGTTAATCTGGACGGAGCCCGGTGCGAACTCGCCTCTGATAACGTAACTGCGATTCTGGGAAGCGGTACATGGCAGCTTGCTGATATCATTGCTGTCAATGCCTCTGATGTGTGGGGTGTCGGGATCAACGAAGATACTGTTGTTGACGCGTCCATTGTTCATATTGGACTAAGCACCACAATAGGAAACGGCGTGATTCTTGATAGGAGAACCGGAGGATCAGGAGAGCCGCCTGCCCCTACACCTACTCCTAAACCTACTCCGACTCCCACCCCGCCTGACCCCTGGCTGGTCTCACTGTGGCATCTTGATGAAAACGAAGGAGGAACCGCTTATGATTCGATAGACGGTAACGACGGGACTATCATCGGTGCAGCATGGACTACGGGTGTGAACGGCAGTGCGCTTCTTTTTGATGGTAAAGACGATTGTATTAACTGCGGCAATGATGAGAGTCTGGATATTACTGATGAGATCACTATGATGGCATGGGTATATGCTTCGAGTCAGAAAACTACGAATATTATCGGGAAGGGTGATGGCAACGGTTACCGCATATCTATCGATGATAAGGATGGGTGGGTGTGTGAGGTGTATTATATTACGGGTAGTAAGGCAAAGAAGTGCAAGGTGGACTGGGGCGAAGGGCAGGCAACACTCAACCAGTGGTATCATGTGGCTATGACATACAATGGTTCTGTACTTCAGTTGTATGTGGATGGTGTTAAGAATAGCAAATCAGCCTCAGGCAGTCTTAGCACAAACAGCAGAAACCTCTATATCGGATCTAATGATGCAAAACAGAAATTCTTCGACGGCATGATCGATGAGGTCGCCATATATAACCAGGCACTTACCGCGGAGGAGATTATAGAGCTTAAAGAGCAGTATTGAGGCATGAAACTTTTCATCTGTGTTCGGTTAAGCACCGCAAGTGATCTTCATTACCCATGTTTGTGGTGTTTGGTTGAGTCTTAACCAGAGCACATGGAGAGATCTGACAATCGCAACAAAACATGAACATATAACATACCCCGGTGCTTCTCACGCTGTCGAAAATCATATACCTCAAGTCAAGCTTCCCTAAACAGAACAATGGCTACAAAAAAGTGTTGTTACATAGATAGGGGGACTGCACATCGAATTGCGTGGCGTACATCGATGTCAGCGAATTGCAGGAAATGGCGGAAAGTAGGGGTTTGAATGATATGCATTGCATCCGTGTTTTCATGGAACTTAGTCGCATGATGACTGCGATGGACTCTATGGGCTTCGAAGATTTTGATGATGATGACGATTTTTAA
>JAYEGZ010000022.1:0-5730 GCA_034659315.1 Methanobacteriota archaeon | reverse complement strand
TCGACGAAATCACGTCTTGATACCGCGCCTTCTGATATAATCTCAAAGGCAAGATAGCGCTTCTTTTCGCGCAATGATGGGAGCAGTCGCATAGCCATGTCCGTATCACCGTTTCATAAGTTCTGCCGCGATCTCTCTCTTCTTCACTACCAATAGATATATCGACATGATGATGCAGTAGATTCCGGCGATCATTGTGATGCAGCCTGCCCAGAGCAGGGACACCCACGGCACGATCTTGATGGATAGTGGCAGCACCACAGCCTCGGCTGATATGTGAGAGCGAGTTCCCTGGAACTGTATGTACACATCACGCCGGATACTGCGGTCGATCAGCGGATCATGGATGTCCCCATACTGTTTCGTCTTCGTAAATCCGGTTATACCATTGCTGTAGAACTCACCGTCCTTGTATAACGTCAGATGAGCGACCTGCGTCCATGCGCCGTCGGGATTTTGAATCGCGTCAAATTTTGTCGGTGCCACTGCCCAGCCGTGCCCAATATCGCTCCTTACACCCAGTTCATCGATTCTGTACACGACACTTGCCTCGTGGTCAAAGGAGGTGGTGATGATTGCGCCAAGTACGATCAACACAAAACCGATGTGAACCATGCCAATCCCGACCGATCTTAACCACATTCGCCCGTGCAATTTCCGGATATCATTAATAAGCTTGGCGAGAGTGGCGATGAACGCGAAGAGAAACGGCGGCAAAAACGACCACACCGAGATCGATCCGAGTATCGCAACAGGCACCGATGACGAAAGGATGAACTCGTTTTCCCGGTCAATCAGCGGATGGCATGGCGTCAGTGCAAGCAGGATTGTTGCAGCCGATACAAGGATTACCAGGTATTTCAGATACGTATCATTGATTCTGCCATGCATCATGCACACGGCGGTCAGGATCGTTAGCAGCACCACCGGAATATAGCACCATACATTGAAAAACTCGGGCGGAATTAGGATTTTCGTGTTGAATATGTGCTGCGATATGAAACTGTAGGTCACGCCCCAGCAGCTTATGAAAGCGATGAGTATCAACAGGAGGGAGGTGCAGAGGAATGTATTGTGCAGCGAAAAGACGGATTTCTCCTGAGTACCAGTCACAACGACTCTCACGAACTTTATTGCGCCAAGCACGATTGCGATGCTGCATAGGACAAGTATGCCTATAATCAGCCATTCCGCCGTTTCCGTACCAGGAAAGTCGTGAAGCGAGTGAATGATTCCCAGTCTTGTGATCAGCGTTATGTAGATGGTTGTGATGAACAAAAATACCGTAAATACAGGAGCTATAGTCGTATACTCCTTTCCTTCGTTGTAGCGGGCGAGTATGTGCACCACCGCAGTCAGGAGCATCCACAGGACAAGCGTTGCGGTCTGCACCGGGTCCCAATTCCAGAAGCCGTTCCATCCAACGAGTTTGTACGCCCATGCGCCGCCTGTTGCCATGCATATCGAGAGACAGAACCACGAGACCCGGATCCACTGTTTTGATATCCTGTGCCAGCCATTCTTGCCCGTGATCAGATGCGCTATCGCAGCCGAGGCAGGGATGATCGTCGCTGCATAAGAGATGAAGGTGATAAACGGGTGGAGAAGCATCCATACCGTGATAAAGACCGGGTTTAACCCGTTTCCATCGGCGGGGATGTAGCCGATCATATCAAGAATCGGCTTGAACGGCTCTGATACGATGCAGAGCGTGAGTATGAAGATCGATATCATCAGCGCGATGAGTCCTGTCGTCTTGTGCAGCGGGTTCCTGAACCGGTATTCCTCCATCACGAGCCAGACAAAGAGGAACGACGCCCATGCCCATAGCAGATACGTGCCCTGCTCTCCTGCAAAGACCGCGGCGATCTTGTATGGCAGCGACATCTCGTTGTTGCAGTACTGCCAAACATACAGAATACTGTAGTCACCGGCGATGAAATGCCACACCATCGTGAACATCGCCATGCTCATAAAGAAGAATGCAGCCCGTGTTGCAGTCAGGATTGTATTATCAGACTTTAACGGTAGCATTTGTTTGAACCGTTTTGAACCATACAGCGCAAGCAGACTCGCCGCAACGAGTTCGCAGATGAAAGCCAGCTTCAGCATCACGCCCCCAATGATCATTTCATCCGCCTCCACCTGATCACATATAGAAGCGCGACGATCAGTGCGATGAGTGCGATGGTGCCCAGAAAGATAATCTCTCGCCCGTGGACGATTGCAGCGATGGCGCCTTCTGGTTTCGTCACAGTCAGCATCACAAGTCCTGGCTCACCCCATACGCCGCGGGAGTCAAGCGACTTGACAAAGATCGTGTGCCTACCCTCAGACCAACCGGTCGTATCGATTGTTGCGACAGCCTCGGTCGCCTGCCCGTAGTATGTGGTGCGTGTAAATGTAAGCGGAGTCCCGTCGCCATTCTCGCCGATGAGATCAACGAAGTACTCGATGTACCGAACCTCCATCTTCCAGCCGGTCACAACCTTTGCACTTAGCACCACCAAATCGCCCGCGTGGACTGCGTCAGGCGCAACCGAGATCTCAGCAACGTGCGGAGTTATATCGAAGACCTCAAGCGTGTGGAAGGTGACCGGATCCCTGCCGCCGTGGCAGACGTAGCAGTCGTCCTCGTGCCCGTGACCTGTGCTGCTCATGTCGGTTGCATTAAACGGCGGCACATTGCCGTAATTGGTGTGGCAGTCCTTGCAGTCCTTGACACGCTCACCGGGAGCCCAGCCATCCCAGCCAGGGTCCTGTGCGCTTCCGAGCGGATACGGGCTGTAATGAAACGGCGTATCGGTCACGTTGTGGCATTCGGTGCATGTGAATGCTTCTTCCACATCAACATCCCGCACCACTCCTGCGATCATAACGCCACCTCGCACCTCGCCTGTGCTGTATGTCAGCGCCTGCACCTCTGTGAAGTTCGTGTCTCGGGCGTGACATGCGTAACAGG
Organism: Methanobacteriota archaeon; assembly: GCA_034659315.1. Lineage (GTDB taxonomy): Archaea > Halobacteriota > Methanosarcinia > Methanosarcinales > Methanogasteraceae > Methanogaster_D. Next base: position 2,768 of record JAYEGZ010000022.1, on the reverse strand, counting down.
ACTTATCCACCGTCGTCTCGTCTTCTCCGTAGACGTAAGTAAGATTATGGTACTGATCCGCCTTCTCGTTGTGGCAGAGTGCGCAGGTGTATGTCTTGTTCACCTCTGCAACGATTGCATCAGAGTAATGCGCTGCATCGTATCCGGGATGGCACTCCAGGCACTCGACCTCATCCTCGCCGAACTCGCCAAGCCGCATATGCCGCGGGTGGCAATCCAGGCAATCGGCGCCAGCCCCACTTGGTGCAAGCCCGAAGTAGCCGCTCACGACACCGGTCGGCGCATGGAACGCACTCACACCGGTTATGTTGTGGCACGGCTCGATGCAGTTCACAGCCATGCAGTCGGCTGCCTTGCCGTGGCTCAGCTTGCTGATCAGGGTCTGCGACTGGTACGGGAACGTGCCGCCTTCTGCATGGCAGTCAAAGCAGTATCCCCGGTATGCAGTCTCCTCGCTCTCATCCAGGTGCCGTGTGAGACTTCTGCTGTGCAGATCCTCATCAGTGCCAGAGACGTTGTGGCACTTTACGCAGACAAGCGTCTCATCGATCATTGTTGTGTCCACGCTCTCGTTAGGCGCACCCGGATAGTGTGTTTTGATCTGTCCGGGAGTTCCGTATTTCTCAACAGATTCCGCGCTCGTATGGCAGTCCTCGCACGTCCGTTCCACAGGAATCACAAGCGTGCGGTCATGAAACGTCTCTACTTGTCCGTGGCAGTCATCACATGACCCGGCTTTGTCATGGGCAAAGACCTGTGATGCGCTCCCGAACTCCACGCCAATCTCTTCGTCCTGATGGCAGATCGAGCAGTTATCAGTTGCAGGAAGGTGGTCGCGGGATGCGTAGTGCGATGCCTCAGCATCAGCAGACATCTCCGGGATTAGGTCGTGCTCAGCGGTTCCGTTCAAGTGGCATCCGACGCACTCGACCCTGATTGAGATTCCTTTTGTGCTGCCGCCTTTGTAGAAGTGCTCATAGATCGCCGGAGCCTCGAAGTTGCCTGCCCGGTGACATGCGACACACGGTCTCGGGTTCCAGTACTCGTCAGGGTGATCGGTTGGCTCCTCGCCATCGCTTGTCAGGTTGCTGTGACATGCCCAGCACGCACGGTTGGCAAGGCTTGTCATCGTCGCATTGTACATAGCCTTGTGGTTGAGACCCGCGTGAACCGAACTGCCAAATGCAGTCTCGTTAATCTGAAGATCGGGTGGCGCAATCCCGCCGATCTGGTGGCAGCCAAGGCAGTCGCCTCCGAATCCACCGTGCAGGAGTGAACTCACGTGGAATGTAGATGGCTCACCGCCAATCGTCATGTATGTATCTTCAGCAATATCGGCAAGATCGTACTCGCCAAACGTCCGGCTCGCATTAGTCACCCAGAGATCTGGCGAGATGAAACGTGCGTCCTCGAGCTGGACGATCGCTGTCCCGTTCCCCTCAGCCGGCGTTAGCGGTGCGGCTGCAAAAAGGAACACCGAAATGAGCGTGAGTGATAGGACGATATTTATAATGGATGATACGGATAAGTGAATGGCACGAATGGTGTTATTGAATCCATCCCCTCTTGCCATTCGTGTCTTATCTGATACAGCGTGAGATTTGATCATCTACGAAACACCCCCGCAACTCGCACCCGAAACACGGTCACATCATTGATCTGATGCCCTTTGCGGTCACGTATCGTGGTATTGTACATAAACACCCCGCCTTCCTCCACAACCTCGCTCTCGAGCACTGTTTCATTCAGCGCAAGCTCAAGACGTGCCTTTCCGCCCAATAGATCGATTTCCGCAACCGTGAGCGTGTATCCGCATCCAAGATCCCACACATACCCGACCTCAAATATCCTTCGCTCACGTTCTGTGAAGTTGACCGGAAGCTTTCCGATCGTCACATCGCAGCCGTCGTTCCGGAGCACAAGGTACTCATCACCATCATCCACGCCGTACCGGTATCCTGAGATGTGGCAGGCGTAGCAATCTTCATTCGCAGTCTCGATATGGACGCGGGATGCAAGAACCGTGCCATCGAAGGTGACAACGCCCCAGAGACCCGCTGCAAAGATATTGCTAACTGTCAGGTTGCAGATCGCCACATCCCCGCTCTCTGCAAGTCCTTTCACCTCATACTCAAAGGTATCTCCGACAGTTACCAGTTCATCCTTCACAACCACCCCATTGTGCGTCAGGTTGACCCAAAGGGAACTTCCTGACGAACTGACCGGACCCACCATGAGCTCGTACTCGTTCTTCAGTTTCCAGACCTTACCCGTCCGAAGCACTTTCCTCACAGTCTCATGTCTCGTAAAGTTCCTTGGATCATTGGCGCCCGCCCATCTTGCGCTGATGTCGTCGTCTTCGTGGCAGTCGATGCATTCGGCGGTGTCAAATGAGAGATACGAACCGTAATGCGCAGTCATCGCATCGTTGTTACCAGTATCAACGCCGCTGCCCACAAGACTTGGCGGGAGAACAATATCATTAGCATGGCAGGCTGCGCAGCTTGCGTCCGTCCACACACCCGCATCGGTGGCAGTGCCTCTTGTGACATGTTCGGCGACCGGCGGCGCATTGTACGAGATGTCGGTCACGTGGCAGGACTCGCACGGGTTTGCGTAGCACTTACCACTCTTCGGATGCTTCTGGATGAACTCAATATCAAGATTGAATGTGGTTGCGGCGCTCACGTCGGTAATACATGCGATCCAGCTTCCGCTTGCCGGACTCTCGATTGAATATCGTATGACTGTCCCGCTCATTGTGTAAT
>JAYEGZ010000021.1:2775-19530 GCA_034659315.1 Methanobacteriota archaeon | reverse complement strand
GGGTTGGCGGTGGTCCCTTCCTTGACCTCACCACGGATCTCAAGCTCAGTTACCTCTGCCGCACTCGCAGCACCGACCATAGCCAGTACTATAAGAGCGACAAGCGGTATCATTATGTTCTTGTTCATGTCTATTTACCTCCATATTGTTGTGTTGTGTTGTTTCGTGTTGTTGAACCGCTTTCGCGGTTGTCTGGTGATTATGACTTGCACAGCCATCTTGCCACCTTCACACGCCTTCACTTGTGGCACCGTGATATCCGTCGCCGATCGGTGAAGGTGGTTGTCGCCAACCGTGTGAAAGAGGCTTCATCACCCTCATTATCCCATCATATTTGGATTACGTACGTTGCTTTGGCATTTACTATTTATATCTTTTGTGGTCGGGGTGGCTGCCCATTCCCCTTTCCGCGCCTTCGCCTCACGCTTTTATCAGGTGGACTGCGGTTGCCTTAAACGAAGCGACTATCCCTGAACCAACACCAAGCCCAAGCTCGTTTGCCGATCGTTTCGTTATCAGGGCCATGAGCGGAAACCCGCAATCGATTTTGAGGCGAACCATCGCGCCAAACGGCGTTATCCGGGTGACTTTGCCTGCAAAACAGTTCCGTGCGCTACTCTTCCGGTCCGAATCATTGTCCGGTGCGATCGTAACATCCTCCGGGCGGAGGCAGATACGGACTATGTCGCCTTCGGTGCAACCCGACACCGCATCGATCGTGCATCCGTCGCCGGCATCGATGGTCGCAAGATCGTTTGTGTTTGACACAACCCTGCCATCAAAGATGTTCTCGACACCCACAAAACTTGCAACTTCATCTGAAACCGGCTTGCTGAAAACCTCCTCCGGCGTTCCTACCTGCACGATTGTGCCGCCCATCATCACGCCGATGCGATCCGCAAGTACCATCGCCTCGGTCTGGTCATGGGTGACATGGATCGTGGTCAGCCCTGCCTCGTGGTGGATCCGCTTGAGTTCATCCCGGAGCATGTTTTGTGTCCGGTTGTCAAGCGCACTGAGCGGCTCGTCAAGGAGAAACGTCCGTGGCTTTGCAACGACCGCCCGCGCGAGCGCAACCCGCTGCTGCTCTCCGCCTGAGAGCGTGATCGAATGACGATGCGCCAGATGAGATATGCCAAGAAGCTCCATGATTGCTTCCACTTTCTGCTGCCGTTCATCGAGGGGGATTTTTTTGAGTTTTAAGCTGAATTCTATGTTTTCTTCCATATTTAAATGCGGAAATAGTGAGTAATCCTGATAAACAAACCCGACATCCCTCTTTTCTGGCGGAAGGTCGGTGACGTCTCTTCCATCGATTACAATGCCACCACCATCCGGGTAATAAAAACCAGCGATCAATTCAAGCAGCAGCGTCTTTCCAGAGGCTGTCGGTCCCAAAATTACAAAATACTCTCCTTTTTTGACGTGTAGATCAACGCGGAGCGAGAATTCCTTCCAGTCTCGGGATAAGTCTTTGATCTCAATCATTGTCTCAAATGTTGCGTTCTATGGTATTTCGGATATTCTTTGCCGGGGCACACTTGCCTGGCTTGCCTGCTGCCGCCAATTTTTTAACTTTCAAACCTTAAAACCCGGGATTAACTCGCCAACCGTGGATATCTTCTGCTGCGACCTGCTCACTTTCGCAGACACAGGTTTACTTCCAAGAACATTCAGCCACACACTTGCAGGCATGTATCCAACTCCGGAATGTCCGGAATGTCCTTGATGCCCTTCATTCGCCCTGACATCATGCTTCGTGTCGCCCTCCGATTTCTTCGCCAGAGCGACAACAGTGCCGTATTCGCTGCTTATCTTCACAGGACATCCGTCGCCAGCATCAATTTTCTTCAAATCAGCTGGATCAAGCAGGATAACCGCGGATAAGTCCTGATACTCCTTGCTGAACTTCCCGTGTTTCAGTGCTGCCTCGGTCTGGAAGATATCCCGATATCCAATGATCACAATTTCACGTTCAGGCGCGGCAAGAAACTGATCAATCTTGATTCCCGGCATATCACACCGCCTCGAGCAGCCGATTCATGATGCTCGCATCAGACATCCGCGCCGGCGTACCCGCCCGCATGTTGGCACCAGCCTGCCCCGTTTCCATGGTGGTGCACGGGAGATTGATTTCTACGCCGTCCAGCCGCATCGCAGTGCCCGCTATGTCAACGCCGCCTGACGCACAGGGAATCACAACATCGGCGCAACCCGCAGTCAGGGTCTCGTTTGGATCGATCACGATTATACTTGCGTCGATATCGCATGCCTGTGGCAGTGAGCTTACAAGGTCAAAGCCAACGCAGAGCAGGCAGTCAGCCTCGAACAGACTGTCAAGAGTGGTTTTTGAGGTCGAGGTGTCGACTCCTTGATGCTCGCACGCAGTGGCAGTATCCGCATTAGTATTAGTGGTGATGTTAGTAGTAGCGCCAGTGGTGACGTCAGCAGTAGTATTAGTGTTAGTAGTGGTAACAATGGCGGCGGTCGTTACAGCAGCAATCGACCGCAGATTGTACGGAGAATGCAGCGGGAGAATTCGAAAATCCGAAAACTCATTCAATTCATCCATCAGCCGGACGATCGCATCGCGCGGCACCGATTCTACCAGCCCGGGTCCTGCAAAGATGATGCCAAACTCAGCCTTTTTAAGCGTGCCTGCAAGTTTCAAGACCTGCTTACTGTCATAAACCGTCTTCGGAACTTTGTTTCGGAGTGCAAGCATAAGCGCATCCACAAATTCCGCCTCGTGACCGGGGACGATCTCGTGCACACCTTTGCAGATGCTTGCGGTGTGTGATCTGCGAACATCGATCGTGATCGCGGTGCGATCCTCCTCCCAGCCGTGCTGCCGGTTCTTGCCACGTGGATAGTATGCATATCCCGACAGCAGCCGCGGGTGTGTGTTCATCGGATCTGCGCCCCAGAACAGGATCACGTCTGCCAGGTCCCGCACCTCGGGCAACGTGCATGCCTTGACCCGGCTGTGAACGATGTCGTCGATGAGGCGAGCGTGGGGCGAGCATGTATCGATGCATGCTCCGATCTTCTCTGCCAGCCGAATGCCAGTTTCTTGCGTTTCTGTGACCGAATTGCCAAATCCAAGAAACATCGGTCGTTCTGCATCTGTAAGCAAGGCGGCAGCGTGCCCGATCGCATCATCGATACTCACGACCTCATGATTCACCATCGGATCTATCTGCTGCCTGCTCAGGATGTGTGCAGCCCCGATCCGGCACGCAGGTCTCACCTCGCCATCATGCACATCAATATCCTCGCACAGAAGCGCACATCCCGTACACGCCAATCACCTCACCTCGATTCGCTGCACAAACATCATTGGATAATCCGCATCCACGTCGTATTTCATGCCAGCATACACAACCACGGTACCGAATTCAACGATCGCAGTCACTGTAAGCATTCTTCCGTCCAGTTCGCAGTATCCGAAATCATTCAACCGTTTCTTAACCATTTCCTGATCGATGGACACTGAAATCTCCCGCACATACGGCTGTAATGATATACTGTCCTCGATTGCCTGTGCAAGGCTACCTGCGGTATCCGGATTGACAGGAGAGCCAGTAAACTGGTGATACATGGCGCCAAGCTTGATTCCCACCTCGAGCAGGGCGCGATCCCGATCTGTTATCCCGGTCATTATGGTCTATGGTATCTGTGATGTTATTTAACATATCACACGGCACACCGAATACAGCAAACCATTATTAATATCTCCCTCAAAATAGCATAACCATGCCCGGGAAAACGCTGATGTGGGATCAAACGCTGTTCAGGCGGGGCGAAATCTTTGAATTCGATCACATTCCAGAGCATTTTGCGCACCGGGATTCGCAATTAAGATCGCTTATGTTCGGGGTGCGCCCCGCGATGCAGGGGATGCGCCCGCTTGATCTGATGTGCGTGGGTCCGCCCGGTACCGGAAAGACCACGGCAGTGAAGAAGGCGTTTGAGGAACTGGGCGAACATGCGCCGGGCGTGATCACTGTGCATGTTAACTGTCAGGCAAACCAGACCCGGTATACGATATTTTCAAGCATCTTCCACAAGCTGATTGGTCATGCGCCGCCCTCCTCCGGAGTTTCGTTTAGGAAAATACTTGACGAGATTGCAAAATACCTTATCCAGAATGAGAAGATTCTGATCGTAGCACTCGATGATATAAATTATTTGTTCTACGAAAAAGAGGTGGATAATGTACTATACTCACTATTGCGTGCTCATGAAACCCATCCCGGGACTAAGATCAGCGTGATCGCGATTCTAAGCGATGATCGCATGAATTATGTCTTTGATCCGAAGGTCGGCTCGATCTTCCTGCCAGAAGAGATCCTGTTCCCAGTATATGCATGGGATGAGCTGAAGAGCATCCTGTGTGATCGTGCAAGGCTTGGATTCTACGATGGGGTGATTTCGGACGATGCTATCGACGTTATTGCCGATTACACGTCAGAAGCAAGAGATCTCAGAGTTGGGATTGATCTCCTAAAGCGATCAGGCCTTGGCGCTGAGCAAAGAGCAAGCATGACCATTGTAGCAGATGACGTGCATTTCGCGTACAAAAAATCACGGATGCTGCATCTTTCACGGATGATATTATCGCTTAGCGATGGTGAGCGTGCAATTCTTGCAATTCTTGCAAAAAAAGGTGCATCAACAGCAGGCGATGTATATGCTGCATTTCACGAATCGATGGGGCTTGGATACACGAAATTCCACAATATGTTAAACAAACTCGTGTCCCTGCGACTGATCGACACCGATTTTCCGACTGCTGGCATGCACGGCAGAAGCCGCACGATCAAGCTGCGGTATGGCGCGGATGACGTGTTGAGTGCTGTGCAGCCATCCTCTGCAACATAGCGCGGTTGCTGACCTGCAGGGTAAAATACGTTAAGAGCTGTATCGGATTGCCGGGCATTCCAAATCAAATTTCACTTTCACCCCGCTCATGCTAAACGATTAATACACCACAGAAGACAGTTTGATCAATGACTACAAACGAAATATCCATTGAAGAACTTCCGGGAATCGGTCCTGCGACTGCCGAGAAACTGAGTGATGCAGGATTCAGTTCAATCGAGGCGATAGCGGTTGCATCACCATCCGAACTTGCGAACACTGCCGAAATCGGGGAGTCTACGGCTTTCAAGATCATTGCTGCCGCCCGCAGATCTGCTGATATCGGAGGATTTGAGACCGGAGACGCAATCCTTGAGCGGCGGAAGGAGGTCGGCAGGATCAGTCTCGGGTGCGCAGAGGTTGACCAGATGATGGGCGGGGGATTTGAAACCCAGGCGATCACCGAAGTATATGGTGAGTTTGGTTGTGGAAAGACTCAGATAGCACATCAGATTGCAGTAAATGTCCAGTTGCCGATTGACCGGGGCGGGCTGGACGGATCTACGATCATCATCGATACCGAGAACACCTTTCGACCGGATCGGATCACACAGATGGTAAACGGTCTGTCGAAGCGATATGATGACTACTTTGATCCTGAGGAATTTCTCAAGAACATCCATGTTGCCCGTGCATACAATTCGAATCACCAGATGCTCCTCGTTGAAAGCGCATCCGAGCTTGCTGATTCGCTCAAAGACACCGAAAAGCCTGTGCGTTTGCTCATCGTGGATTCACTGACTGCTCATTTCCGGGCGGAATATGTCGGGAGGGGCACGCTCTCTGACCGACAGCAGAAATTAAACAAGCATCTGCATACCATCATGCGGTTTGGCGATCTGAACAATGCCGCAGTCTTCATAACCAATCAGGTGATGTCAAAGCCGGACGCGTTCTTTGGCGACCCAACAAAGCCGATCGGTGGGCACATTCTGGGACACACATCGACATTCCGGATATATTTGCGAAAATCAAAGGGCGATAAGCGTGTCGCAAAATTGGTCGACTCACCCAACTTACCTGATGGCGAGGCATTGTTCACAGTGACGTATGACGGGCTGTTCGGAGACGAATGATTTTAGCGATTTTCCGACCATTGCCAACTACCCACTCTTGATGACGCGCTCCCGGCAACCATGAGCTGAATCCGGGCTGCCGCTGGTGTGTCTCGGTTCTTTCGCGATGGGGCACGCAAGTCACCGGCATCGAAACCAAGTCTCCACGATACCAGCGTAAGTCTTATGCACATACCAGACGCAAATACTACATTGATGAAATCGATCATCCACGCACTGCTGGTGTGGTTAGTGCTTGTAACTCTGGCGGCATCGGCCATAGCGGATGACATGGCATACACGGATTATGCCACACCGTGTACGATTCCACCTATCGAGATCTGGCAGGGATCGATCGCAACATCCCGCGTATCGATCACGAACCACGGAAACCTCTGCTATGACGCCAGTCTCAAATTCCCTGATCCTCAAGACCTGCCGCTTGGAATTTCGATATCTCCGGTTGAATCGCAGATTCTTGATGTCGGCAAGACCACCTGGTACCAGATAACGATTCATGCGAGCGAGAATGCATCTGTGGGGACATACACAATCCTTGTTGCGGATAATATCGCAAACGATCCATATACCTGGCAGTCTGTTGAATTATCCATCGTACCGCCACCATTACCACCAACACCCGCACCTACCGCGCGGATTACGCCAATCGCACGATCGATTCCAACCAGATCAACAGGGGACGGAGGAGCCAAAGCTGATGGGATGGATGTTTCGAGTGTGGTTCGGGTGATCTTGATCACTTTCGTGGCGGCAAGTATCGCCGTTGCTCTGTGGCGCAGGAGATGACCGAATTCAGACGATCCGGATAGTTGTTTGAACGATCGAAATCACCCGCCGCCTATAGGGGTGTAGGATTATGTGCAGGATTATGTGTGAGATATATCTGCCATTGCAGGTAATAGTACAGAATGGTGTCATCTATGGACCTGCACGGCTGGACCGGAAACATCGCTGCAATCGATCTCGATCGCGGAACAATCAGGCGCACCAGCCTCCCCGGAGACCTCGCAAGAGACTTTCTCGGCGGAAGAGGGCTTGGCGCGGCGATCCTGTGTAACATGGTGGACTCAAACCCGAACCCTGCCACAGACAATCTCTCTGCCCCGCTTATACTCACCGTAGGTCCGCTCACAGGCATCGCGCCGATGTCCGGGCGCCATGCCTTCGTGACAAAGTCGCCACTCACGGGCACGATCGTTGATTCAAGCGGAGGGGGGTTTTTCGGAAGCGAATTGAAACGCGCCGGACTTGACGCACTAATCATCACAGGGGAGTCTGATACACCGGCGTATATTCAAATCGACGATGATGACATAAGCATCAACGATGCGTCCAGCCTGTGGGGGCGAAACGTGCACGAGACAACAGACCTGCTGACAGATGAACACGGTGGGCGAGTAGCCTGTATCGGGCGCGCCGGGGAGAAATGCGTCCGGTTCGCAAACATCATGAACGACCACATTCACGCATCAGGGCGGGGGGGTATCGGTGCGGTGATGGGGCAGAAGAGGCTAAAGGCGATCGTTCTTCACGGGACCTACAAACCTGGTGTCGCGGATAATGAACGGTTCGGGGAGGTTAAAGAAGAGATCATGCGGCTGCTGCGCGCAAGTCCGGCGCTAAAAAGCCTCTCGACGTACGGAACTCCATCCCTCGTGAACCTGATCAATCATTTCAAGCTGATGCCTGTTAAAAACTTCCGGAATACGCAATACGTGGATGTCAAGTCGATATCTGCTGAATACATCAGGGAAAAGTATAGTGATGGAATGAAGAGGCATTCATGTCACAAATGCTCTGTTGCATGTAAACGCAGTACGTGGGAAGGGATCGAGATTCCGGAATATGAAACGATCGCGATGTTTGGACCTGACTGCGATAACACCGATTTTGATAAAATCGCAGACGCAAACCGGATATGCAACGACTACGGCATGGACACGATCTCATGCGGATCAACCGTCGCCTGCCATCAGGAGATATGTGGAGAGGCACGCGAAACGACCGGAATAGCCAAATTGACTGGACTGGTCTCCATGATCGGGGAGCGGGAAGGGATCGGAGATGAACTGAGTAAGGGATCTAAGGCGTATTCAGAGGCAAAAAATGCTGGAAATGTAAGCATACAGGTCAAAGGTCTGGAATTGCCCGGCTATGACCCGCGGGGCGCGCTCGGGCAGGCGCTTGCTTACGCGACGTCAAACCGCGGCGGGTGCCATACGCGTGCGTATATGGTTGCGCCCGAAATCATCGGAAAACCAAAGCTGATCGACCGCCGCACACTCGTCGGAAAGCCAGGTTTAGTCTCCATCTTCCAGAATCTCTCGGCTGCAATGGATTCGCTTGTGATGTGTCGCTTCTCATCCTTTGCACTCTCAGCCGAGGAGTATTCGGACATGCTGAGCGCTGTAACCGGAATTCCATACACCTCAGAGGATCTGCTGCGTACCGGCGAGCGGATATGGAATCTTGAGCGCATGTTCAATCTGCGTGCAGGTTTCACACGAGCGGATGATACGCTGCCTGACAGGTTCTTTGGCGATGGTGGCATCGATCACGGCGATTTTGATCGTGCATTGAGCGAATACTACCGGTTCCGGGGCTGGGGGATGGATGGGGTGCCTGCTGGCTGGAAACTGGAGGAACTCGGGATTGCAAGCCGGTTCGAAGACCGTTTTTGGTGATTATGTAGTGCAGCGTTTCCGATTTAAGGGGGTTTGAGTTCTGGCAAGAGGATGTTTATGCTATCTATAGATACTGCTCCCGAGGATGATCGCGAAATTTGCTGTCATCTTACATTCCATAGGTCACCATCCATTATGCATAATTTCTGCGGATAACGTTTTTGAATATCGCAAGCATTAGCCACGGTATCGTTTGCGAAAATAGATCTCCTTGCAAAACACCGGTGGAATATAAGTTCACCTGCACACATTCGCGGTTGTTGTTCTTGGTAGTATGCATAGACTCGCAATTGGGCAGCTAATCAACATGCCTGCGTAGTTACAAATCTCGTGGTTTTTTCACCTCAGCTAAACACATACCCGATCAGAAACTATTGCGATCGCACCGCCCGGTATCAGCGATCTCACCGTTTCCACACCCGCCACCCATGAACCACTACGACCGCGAGAACCGCCGCAACGATCCACCATTTCGCAGCAAGCAGTTTCTCAGAAAACGGAACCTCTGGCGCAACCGCCGCCCCGATCTGCATGGAGTCCGAGATCCGGATCTCGTTATCTTCGTCCTTGAACCGGATCCCGGTGCTCACATCATACACTTTCGGAACAGCGCTCCGATCAGTCCCAACCACAAACGACGCGGTCACAGACTCTCCCGGCGCTATCGTTCCGATGCGCTCCTGATTTCTGGCAGCAGTGAATGGCAGCATGTCGCTTATGCGGGCGATCGCATCTGTTGCCACCACCTCACCGATGTTCCGGTACGTTATGTTCAGAAATCCAGTTCCCCCGACCCGCAGGGTGGAAGAGACGTAAACAACCTTAAAATCCGACTCCTTCTTGACCACAATCGGTATACTCTGGTTCCATGTCTCTGTTACGTTCCAGTAGTTGATGTCAGGATTGTCAGGGGTTCCTTCTACCTGCACGTTATCGACGTGATCGTAACAGACCTTTAGACGTAGCTGGTAGATTCCGGCTGGCGCGTTATCGTCGATACGGATCGGAAATCGCACGGTTCCCGTTTCGCCAGCTTCAATCGTCTCAATATCCCGGACCTCAACCGCCACTCCGATTGGCGCACCATCTGCGAGAAGAACCGCCCGGGAGCGGTCTGCGGCGGATTTTTCCAGTTCTATCCAAAATTCGGTCATGGCAAGCAACACATCGTCATCGTAGTCTGAATCATCGGGATCAAGGTACTCAGCCCCCTCGATTGCAAAGATTGCCCCGTAGTTCTGGAGTGTGATCTCGAGCACCGCATCCTCGCCGCGGCGAAACTCATTATCTCCAACGAGCGTCGCAACAAGGAGGGGGTCGCCTGTGACGTCGTAGTAGTTTGTAGATCGTGTGTAGCTCTCAGGAATGTACTTTGCAGGTGAAATCGGCGTCATGCAGATCGTGATCAGGATCGCAGCGATCAGAGCAACTATAATCCACCTATTTTGCACCGGAACCACCGCTCATGAAATTCCGGATATAGTACCTGACCCCGACCGCCAGAAGCGCAAGAAGCAGTATCAGCACAATCGGGATGATGTACGGCTTCATCTTCTCTGAACCTGGTATCATCGGTGCAATTGTGACCATCGCGGTCATGGACTCGGATATCCTCGACTTCCAGCCCGAATCCTTGAACCTGATCTCAGTATCTATTCCATAATGCTTTATTGTTGCGCCGGAATCTGTGTCGAGTACGAATACTGCGGTCGCACTCCTGCCCGGTTCGAGTGTCCCGAGATATGCCTGATCGTCGGTGCTGCTGAACGGATCTGTCACGCTGATACGTGCCACGGCATCCACCGCTGCCTCCTCGCCAGTGTTCTGATAAGTTATGGAAAGCACCCGTTCATCCTCGCCTGCCTGAAGATCGGATGAAACGTCTGTGACCTCGAAATCAGCCAGTTTCTTGACCGATAGGTAGAGTATCTGCGTCTGGTTGAGCGTATCGTACCAGAAGTTCACATCCGCCCTGTTTTCGCTGACATTACCGCTCACATGCACGTTCTTCTGGTATATGTAACTCGTGGCAAAGATCAGCGGATAGATGCCGGCAGGAGCGTTCTCATCGATCTCGATGTTGAAACTGACCGTCTCGCTTGCGCCATCGCTTCCACTGATTGAGCCAACCTGCTGCGGTCCGGACTTGACATTGATCGGGACTCCGTCCGGAGTGACAAGGACTGCTGTTATCCCGATCGCATTCACCTGCTGGAGTTCGTATCCAAGCTCCATCTCTGCAAGATCAATCTCGTCGTCGCCGTCAGGCATCCGGTCTGATTCGAATCCAAGAACAACGCCGCGGTTGACGAGATCGATCGTGAGCGTCACCTCGTCACCGCGACCAAACTCGTTGTCGCCGACGATTGATGCGGTGATGTTTGGCTTGCCGTAGATGTCGTAGAAGTTCTTGGAGAACGTGAATCCCGGCGAGAGGTTGTCTGGTAAGCCCGCGGCGGACGCGGCTGGCATCAATGCAGCGAGTGCGGCAAGCGCTGCGAGTGTCGTGATTAGTAGTAGTGTGGCGAGCGTTCTCGCAATCCTGTTCATGATTTCTCCCGCAACAGTACTTTGAATCCCGCCTGCTCAAAATGCCTGTCAGTCGTCAACGCTTCTGTCAAACCATATTCTTGCATGGCGATAAATGAGATACAATCGGTTAACCCCCACTCTTTGTCCACTCGTTCTCTGTAGAGCTGCCGCCCCTTTTCATACAACTCCTCAGAAAGAGGGATGATCTCAATGCTCGGGTCTTCTTCCAGCGCTTTTAACAACATAACAGAAGCACTCCGATAGCGCAGCTTAGCTAGCGCATTACCGATTTCCAGTACTGCTGCTCGTGTAGTGACGAGCCGGGTCCCTTCAGCTTCTATCTTCGTTGCAAGCATTTCCGCCAATTTGTGATATCGGTCTGTTGTGGTGGAGAGGGCAATGGCGTAGGAAGCATCAAGAAAGATTTCAATCATCAGATCTCTCACTCTTCGGTTCGTAAAGGTAATCTTCAAGATTAGTTGACCAATCGGATGGACCTTCCAGCTTAAGTGAGCGAGCAGTCTGCAAAAACGAGCCTGTCTTCGCTTTCGTGGGTTTGAGTATCTCGATTGTTATGCGCATATAAGTGCCCGGTTCCAGATCTACCGGCTCTTCCGGATATAACGCCGTACCATCGAAGGTTGCGTGTATTGTCTTTAGCATTCTTATCATCTCCGCCATTTGGTCATTCATAATCAATCGTCTGCAATTCTAATCTACATGGTGATCTATTATTGGTGCTGGCGACCACCGTATTATTTCTGTTCATAGTTCAGCCTCCCATATACCCCCCACCTTCTGCACACCCGGTGTCACTACTCCTCTCAGCACCCTCCTATTCTCCCGCCACCCATCCAGCCACACCACAAGCACCGGAAAGACAAAAAAAGTCGCCAAGAGCGCAAGCAAGACATCGATCACGGTCACGATTCCGAAGTTCCGGTTCATTGAGAATGGTGATGCTATCAGCGCAGAGAATCCTGCAAGCGTTGTGAATCCTGATGCTGTTATCGCAACCCCGATCTTTGATGTGGCTACCCTGATGGCGTCGATCGGGATAAGACCGTTCTCCCGCTCCTCAAAGTACCGCTCCATCATCATGACTGCATACTCCGAGCCGACACCCAGGATCAGCGCTCCGAGCGTTGCGGTCATCGGCGTGTAGTTCATGCCAAGCAGGTACATGATACCTCCGGACCAGCCGATCACAAGAGTCATGGTGAGAACGGGTATTGCTGCCTTCAACCAGTCCCGGTATAGCAGGAAAAGCCCGCCAAGGATCAGGACGAGCCCTGTGAACGTCATCGCGATCCTGCCGCTCGTGAGCGCACCGATCACCGTCGTCATCGCAACCGAGTTTCCGGTGATCGTGACAGTAACGCCCGGCGGCGGCTGCATCCACAAAAGATCATCCTCTACAAGCCTGATCAACCGATCGATTCTGGGAAGCCCGAGACCGGATACCGCATCCCCGATGTCCAGGCTGAGAAGTGCGGTTGTGCGCCCGTATATATGGCGATCTTTCGTCGTATCTGGCATCGCTTTTAGGATTGTGTCCATCTGCGCGGGATCTTCCGGTAGATCTCCATTATTTGCGATTCTTACCTGGTTTGCGATGCTCTCCGCACCAAAGATATATGGGTGTGACTCAACCTCGTGCGTTGCGAAGCGGTCCATCCATACGATCACGGCAGGGTCGGTCACGTCATCTGCTTTGACGATCAGGTTCAACTGGTCGGTTCCGCCAAGAACCTCGACCATGTGATTCATATCAATGAGCGCGGGCATGTCAGATGGCATGAATGTCTTAACATCGGTCTCGATTCCGACCATTGTGTCAGCATATAATCCCGCACCGCAGAGTAATCCCGCGACACCGAGCACGAGCAGTGGGTTTCTGGCTGATAGGACTGCAATACTTCCAAACGCCCGCTCTGCCACAGTTTCCGCGCCCTCGGTCCCCCTACCAGTCTGCCGATTCACTGGTTTCCATCCATTGTCCTCCTCGTCTCCATTACCTCCATTACCCCCACCGTGCCCCCGCACACTCTCTCTTTTGTGGAGCGCGTAGATCACGGCAATCCCTATAAATAGGGCAGAAAAAAAGCAGCATACAATCCCGACCAGACATAATAGCCCAAAATCCCGGATCATCGGCACGCTTGAGGTAAATAGGCTCACAAATCCAAGTCCTGTGATGATCACAGCGATCACGACCGCCGGTGCAGTGTGGCGCACGGTCTCTCTGACTGCTCTCTTCGCATCATCACTTTTTGCGAACTCCTCTTCGATCCTGTTGTGGAACTGAATCGCATAGTCTATTCCAAGCCCGATTAAGATCGGGAAAGCCGACATCGAGACCATCGAGAGCGGTATTCCAAGAATGCCCATCGCACCAAACGTCCAGATGATCCCTATAAGAACCACCGGTAGCGGGAGCAGTTGCCACCTTGCATGCCTGAACGCTATGAAGAGCACAACCACCATCAGAAGCGACGATACCATGAGAAGCGGTCCCATGCTCGCGTTCATCTCGTACTGCATCGCATTCATGAAAACCGGGTCGCCGGTGATTATCACGTTGTACCCCGCAGGAAAGCAAGCCCACTGCACCATATCCTCCACAACCGCAAGCACATCCATCTTCTCAGGATCAGTCACGCGTGCGGGCATGACCACGTAGATTGCAGCATGTCGTGAATCGGGTAACACAGTCCTGCGAACATCTTCTGGCAGCGTCTTGACAAGGCTCCTGATCGCATCCTGATTATCCGGGATCCGGCTGCGCCCTGATTTCCCAAGATTTGCGTTTTGCACCATCTCTGTGATGCTTGCGACCTGTTTGACGTTCTCTGTACCTGAAACACCGATCACTAGCCTCTCGATTGCACGCATGACCTCAGGCGTCGTTACGTCCCCACCCTCGACCATCACAACAATTGCTTCCGTCCCGAAGTACTGGCGGTACAGCAGGTCAAAGTCCTGATAGAGCCGGGACTCTTTTGAAACGAACGTTTCGGTGCCCGACGCCATCTCGATCTGCTGTGCACCGGAAAAGGAGATAAGAATAAGGATAGCAACAACTGCGAGTATCAGACCCGGGTTCTTCTCGATTGCAACACCGAGTTTCTCAAAAATGTCCTTAATCGAGATGTGCGCCGCCCCCCATTTTCCCAGTCATATCGCCACTGATGCATCCCACTCAGTCTCGACGAAGTGTTTGAATATTGATGCAGCCCCAACCCCCTCAGTATAGATTGCCATGAGATCGTACATGCCGGTATCTGCATTTTCGCTCATGATCGCAATCAATACATCCTTAGCATCAACGAGCAGTATTCCACCGCTGGCAGTTGGTTTATCTGCGGGAAATGCTCTTATGATCGCTCCTGGGGTATCCTTTGCAATATCGTAAAGTCCTTCACCCCGCAAGCCAGTCACCCTTACGGTAACGCCCTGTTCAATTTTATCTGCCAGTACATCTTTTATATTCTTGAAGATCGGATATGTCTTTGCAATTTCGTGAAATGACGGATAAGACGCCGCGAGGATAATATCATTCTGTGCGCCCCGGACCATCTCGATAATTTTGTCGCTTACGTTTTTTATTCCACTTATTGTCCATATCGCCTCTTCTCGCACCCCTATCTTCTGTGTTTGGTGGATTTCTTCAAGTGCAGCAAGTGCGTTTTCGCTTTTGGCTATAAAATTATCTTTCAGTTTTCCAAGGGCAGTCTTCGGAGGAACCGCCCGGTATCTCATTGGTTTGGAGGACTGGACCTCAGTGATCCCCCACTCTTCAAGCCTGTTTAGCGCACCGTACACAGCAGAACGCGGAATCCCTGAGACCAGATGGATGTCTGATGCTGGCCCACTCCGAATCTTCACAAGTGCGGTGTACACCTTTGCCTCATACTCGGTGAGCCCGAGATCACGCAGGGATTCGACAGCGGTCTTCATGATCCCTTATCTGCTGCATTGCTTTAAATATGTTTTGATTTGATTGACTCTCACGTTGTTTTCATAATACTGACAAAGATTCTGAGATGTGTCACTTCAAGATATCCGATCCCTCAAAACCGGCAGATCACTGATTGTTATGCGATCGCCCCCACTCCTAAGCGACACCGAGAACTTGCGCCCAACTTCTTCCCGGTGCAGCGTGTTGTAACTGCAGAACGGAATCACCAGTCTATATAGAGTTGCATATAGACCTGTTGCGAAACACCACCCCACAAGAATCATACACACTATCCCTACGTAGAGCCCCCCAATTCGTTCTTCAATCCCGATTCCGACTTTATAATCTTCTTCAGCTATATTCACGTTCTGAAGTAGCCAGAACAGATCCCTTTATCACTCTTGTCATCTCATCCATTTACATCACCTCCATTGCATTTTCCCCGTCTGACTCATAATCCTAATGATGCTCATACCCACTCCTCAATTTCTTCACTTCATCGTGCGTATGCTCGTGGGTGTGCATATGTATGTGCCCGCCATTAACCTCTGCCGTCCTTGTTAGGTGCTCAATCGCTTTATCTATTGACAGTGGCAGCTCTTCGCAGTTATAGCCAAAACACCGCAACACTTCAAACAGCTTGAATACTTCAGGCACCTCCAGATTGTTCGCCTTCATCAGGGCACCATCCGAAAATATTTCCTGTGCCGTGCCTTCCGCAACCACCCTCTTGTTCAGCACGAACACGCGGTCGGCAAGCGCCGGGACGGCATTTACATCATGCGTCGCCATTACCACAGTAATCCCTTCTCGTTCGTTTAAGTCATTCACTATTTTTATCAACTCTGCACGGCTCTTCGGGTCGAGATTAGCCGTCGGCTCATCAAGCACCAGTATACTCGGCTCCATAGACATAACCGCAGCCAGCGATGCTTTTTTCTTCTCGCCACCACTGAGATGATGGGGACACCTGTTCTCATAACCCGTGAGTCCAAATGACAAAATGGTTTTTTCTACTCGCTCCCGCACCTCATCTTCTTTTAACCCCATGTTTATTGGACCAAATGCTATGTCATCGAAAACCGTGGGCATGAACAACTGGTCATCCGAGTCTTGAAAAACAATTCCTACTTCTTTTATTATTTCTTCTTTCTTCTCCTTGTCCACTCTCTTACCAAACACTTCTACCAGTCCATCACTACCACGTAGTACTCCATTAAGATGCAGCAAAAAGGTCGTTTTGCCTGCTCCGTTCGGTCCCACTATCGCAACTCTTTCGCCCTCATATACTTCCAAACTCGCATCTTCCAACGCTTTTGTACCGTCAGGATGCGTGTACGTGAGGTTTTTGACGCTTATTGCTTCTCTTTTCATGGTATATCCACTATATAATCAAAAACTGGTCTCCGACCCGAAGGGCAGTTTTTACTCGATTTTTTGTGAAAAAATCGTTTTTCATTTTTCTTCACACTACTCCTACCCATACTCCGGCATAACAAACCACCTGCAAACAAACAGCAAACGCAATAATAAAAACCGCCAATGCATAGTCCTTCGTACACATTTTAAATTCCACCAG
>JAYEGZ010000021.1:0-2675 GCA_034659315.1 Methanobacteriota archaeon | reverse complement strand
TTTTCATTTTTCTTCACACTACTCCTACCCATACTCCGGCATAACAAACCACCTGCAAACAAACAGCAAACGCAATAATAAAAACCGCCAATGCATAGTCCTTCGTACACATTTTAAATTCCACCAGCGTCTTCTGACTCCCCGTATATCCGCGTGACCGCATTGCCCAATATACGCGTTCTGCCCTCTCATAACTTCGAACAAAAAGCATTCCCAGCGCGTTACCTATCGTTCTCAAGGCATACAGACTAGTTCTCAGTTTAAACCCTCTTGATTCCATCGCAATCAATAACCTTTGGAACTCATTCACGAAAACGAAGATGTAGCGATACGTAAACATAAGCATCTGGACGAGAATATTCGGTACCTTTAACGTATCCAGTGCTTTTAGCGTAGTTTCGAACTTCGTGGTCGCAATCATCGGGAAAATAAGCATAACCGCAGAAAAAGCCTTTAGAACTACTAAAATACCATATCTTAAACCTTCGTAGGTCACTTTTATAGCGTAGAGGCTGAAGATCTCAGTTCCTTCCACCGTAAAGGGCATAATGACAAGAAAAGGGATGATGAATAAAGAAACCCCTTTCAAATGCTGGATAACAAAATGAAACGGTAGTTTTGAAGCAATGAGAAAGAGGATAGAAACGAGAAAACCGATAAGGACAAACTTTAAATCATTGAGGAGAACGACAGAAAAAATAAGAAAAGTGAAGGCGATTAGCTTTGCTCTCGGGTCAAAGCGATGCATCGGCGAATCAAGCGATGCATACCGGTCTATCTCCGGATATTCCATCATTTTTTCTTCGCCTTCCTCTAAAAAAATAATGGAAAAATTGTTTAGTTATAGCGTAATCACCTGTTCTTCCTAAACACCGCACAAGCAACTGCTAAAATACCTGCAATGGCGAATGCTGCTTCGAATCCCGCCGCTTCAGGTGTTGGTGTCGTCGTTGGCGTCGGCGCTGCTGCCGCTGGTTCTTCAAGTTCTGCGAATGCATCTTCAAGTTCTTCTAAATTGAGCCTCATAGATTTGGCTGCATCTTCAAGATCATGCACCGCACTGTGTACATCACCTGCAGCACTTATGGCTTCCGGTGATGCCTGGACCTCCTGGTTCTCTATAAGTAAATGTATCAAGTCATAAGGCGATTTACCTGTAACCGGCAACTCCATAGTAGTTACAAAGTCACCTGAATCTATGGTGTCTTGATACAGTTTCCGAAGTGCTTCGATTTTTCCCGCAGTAACCAGCATTTCTGCTTTGTTCTTCTCAGGCTCGGCTTTATAGCTGTCAAGCTTCCCGATATAGCTGTCCATATAAACCTCAATGTGCTTGAGAGCGTGGCTGCTCAGATGAACTGTTTTAGCCGTAGCTTTCATTTCATCCGGCATACTTTCGACGCCACTGATGATTACTTTCGTTTCCTCGTGCATGACCTCGGCGGCTCCTTTAAGCTCCACCATGTTTTTGTCTATGTTTCCTACTGATTCCACTATCTCGGATCCCGACTCTTTCGGTGTGGGTGCGGGTGCTTCTGCTAATGCATCTTCAAGTTCTTCCAAATTGAGCCTCATAGATTTGGCTGCATCTTCGAGATCATGCACAGCACTGTGTACATCGCCTGCAGCACTTATTGCTTCAGGGGATGCCTGGACCTCCTGGTTCTCTATAAGTAAATGTATCAAGTCATAAGGCGATTTACCTGTAACCGGCAACCTCATAGTAGTTACAAAGTCACCTGAATCGATGGTATCTTGGTACAGTTTTCGAAGTGCTTCGATTTTTCCCAAGGTGAACAACATTTCTTCTCTATTCTTATCGGGATCGGCTTTATAGGTATCGAGCTTCCCGATATCGCTTCCCATATACACCCCAATGTGATTGAGAGCGTGGGTGCTCAGATGAACTGTCTCAGCCGTATCTTTCATTTCATCCGGCACACCTTCGATGCCAATGATTGCGTCCGTCTCCTCGTGTATGATCTCGGCGGCGCCTTTAAGATCTGCCATGTTTTTGTCTATTTTTTCCACCACTGCTGACACATCTTGTGCCATGACTGGCGAAGCGCTCGTTATAGCCAACAGCATTGCTGTTGCCACTGCAACAATTCCAACCATTCTCTTCGTATTCATCTCATTTGCCTCCAATTTATTTGTTTTAATGCTTAAACGATATTATCCAGCCCTCGTTTGATCCATATCACATTCACCCGTATGGCATAGGGTGAACAAAGGCGAAACACGTCTTATTGCAAGCGTGGCACCA
The DNA here is from genome assembly GCA_034659315.1 of Methanobacteriota archaeon. Classification (GTDB taxonomy): domain Archaea; phylum Halobacteriota; class Methanosarcinia; order Methanosarcinales; family Methanogasteraceae; genus Methanogaster_D. The sequence goes on along the minus strand of JAYEGZ010000021.1, from coordinate 409 downwards.
TTGATATGCCTGAATTCGATGGGGGAAATTGAACTCCCTGTAGTACAGGCGTGCTTCACCGGATCGTCATCCTACGGAGCATAGACGATCTCGCCATAAGTGGGCTGTGTCTAATTGCTTTGCGCATTGTGCGCATGGTTCGTATTGAGTCTCCGCGCGTGTTGACCACAGTTGAGGGTAGCTTCAGGTGTCTCATAGTAATCACCTTATTGGTGTTGATACAGATTTACTTGGGTTTGCTATGATGATTATCTGAGCTTATATAAATCTTTTGGATATTCGAGGTAGACTAAGAAGACGCGATTACTCGCGCCTCCTCGTCTAAGAACCGTACGTGCGACTTTCACCGCATACGGCTCAAGCATTTTGTAACCCTTTCAGTTCCAGGGCAGCAGTTTTCGGACCCTCC
>JAYEGZ010000020.1:0-19558 GCA_034659315.1 Methanobacteriota archaeon | reverse complement strand
AGCGTCTCGGAGCCAAACCCCCATGATCATCGCAGCACTACCCGCATACAACGAGGAGAAGCATATCGCAGAGGTGATCCTCGGTGCAGCAAAACACGTCGACCGTGTGGTCGTGGTAGATGATGGCAGCACCGACAGAACGTCCGCGATCGCACATGCATGTGGTGCAGTCGTGGTACGGCACGCGAGAAACCAGGGGTACGGCGCCGCCATACGTGCGTGTTTTGAGACTGCGAAGAGACTGCATGCAGATACACTGGTCACACTCGATTCTGATGAACAGCATGACCCTGCAGATATCCAGCGACTCATCCATGCACTGGATGAGGGCTCTGATATCGTGATTGGCTCACGTTTCATGGGGGCTAATGGGCGCTGCATCCCGCTATACCGGAGATTTGGCATACGGGTGCTCACTGTTGCGACAAATACGGTGGGCAGTATGGCTGTATCGGACTCGCAGAGCGGTTTTAGAGCGTATTCGAGAAAAGCGATGAGCACGATAGAGATAACAGCATCCGACATGTCTGCAGGATCAGGAATACTCTTTCAGGCAAAGAAACACAATCTGGAAATCAGTGAGGTTCCGATAACCTGCCGGTACGATGTCGGCAGCACATCCAGCCAGAATCCGGTGCATCATGGAACAATCGTGCTGGCAAGCATACTGTGGAAGGCGGTGCACGACCATTCAACGTGCATCGGAATTGCCGGGATCGCAGGATTGTTGATGGGTTTGAGCATGCTGGTAGGAAACGGGATCGCGGGCATCACCGGGATATCGTTCGCGCTCTTGATGTTATCCGCTGTCGGGGTATGCACGGGGGTTGTGCTGCAGCCGATCGTGGATGCATGCTATGAATCAGAGAAGGACGATATGTGAGGCGGCAGGCGGCGATCGATACCACTCTTTTTGAGATTGCGCGATAAAGTAGTCTCTTGCATGAGAATATCGATGCTGCAACACCGGTTTTTCCCTTCGATTGGAGGCATGCAGGAGCATGTACACATCCTTAGCAGAGAACTGGTCAAAAGAGGTAATGCAGTCACTGTTTACACACTGAACAGCCTGAATAATGAAGATATTCCATGTCTACGCCTTGCACCCCCTTCCATCACACAGAATGCCGGTAGCCAGAGTCTTCCTGAGAAGGAGACGATAAATGGAATCTGCGTGAGGCGTTTTGATGTTGTGTTCAGGTTCTGGAGTTTTATCTGGAGTCCGGGTCTGTTCAGGGAATTGAAGATGAACATTGAGGAGTATGACATCGTCCACGCGCACGGCTACCATTTGTTATCCAGCGTTTATGGGTGCTATCTCGCAAAAAAAAGAAGGAAAACATTTGTTCTCACCGGGCATGACATGCTCATAACTGACGACCTGCCACTCAGTGCCAGAATCTTCAAAAGGATATACGATCTGAGTCTTGGCAGATATCTCCTCATGAACACATCGAAGATAATCGCGCTAACAGAGGATCAAATCGAGCAGTACACTAAAAGAGGTGGAGATAAATCGAGGATAGCAGTGATACCAAACGCAATAGATCTGGAAAAATATGTGAGTTGCGAAAATCCTGCTAAAGATAAAAGCGGCAAGAGCTTGCTCTTTGTTGGCAGACTCGAGAAATACAAGGGGATTCAGGATGTGGTCGGGATGATGCCTGCATTGCTTGCGAGTGAGCCGGATGTCCGGCTGACGATCGTTGGGGGCGATTCCGGATTCAGGCAGGAGCTGGAAGGTCTTTCCAAGAGGCTCGGAGTTAGTGACAATATTTTCTTCACGGGCGAGGTCTCAATGGAGGATCTGCTGGAAAAGTACCGGGAGGCAGATATCTTTGTGCTTCCATCACGGATGGAGGGTTTTGGTATTGTTCTCCTAGAGGCGATGGCTAGCGGGCTTCCATGTGTCGCTTACTCGATTCCATCGGTCAGGACGCTTATAGAGCACGGAAAAACCGGTCTGCTTGCAGAGAATGAGAATGAGTTCTTCGAGAGTATCCTCTGCTTATTAAAGAACGATTGCATCCGGAGCAGGATACGCAAGTCTGGCTTGGAGTATGTTAAACGGTATTCAGTCGGGAATATGGCGGATCTGACCGGGCAGGTGTACGGAGGGGATATGCTTGTGTAATTGGCGGATGGTCTAAATGAACACCGTTCAGCGAATTGCAAGGAATGTGGCGGCATTATTTACTGCCCATTTTATCTTCGCGATAGTATCGCTTATATTATCCATTTCCATCGCCAGGGTGTTGGGGGCAGCTATATTTGGAACATATACATTTGTTCTTGCTTTCACAGCGGTCTTTGTTGTTTTTTCAGATATTGGCTATAACACGTTGCTGGTGAGAGAGGTTGCAAGAGATAAGTCTCAGGCTGGCAAATACCTGAACAATATTCTGAGCATACGTCTAGTACTATCCATCACGATCCTCGGTTTAATTGCAATTATAATCAATGTACTTGGTTATCCTGAAGATGTGAAGAATATCATATACATATTTGGCATTTACACACTCGTTGTATCTTTCTCTGATGTTTTTAAAGTGACCTTCCGTGCATTTGAAAAAATGAAATATGAATCATACATCACGATATTGTCAAACGTGGTAAAAGTCTCCCTTGGCTTGTTGATTCTGTTTCTGGGTTATGGGTTGCTTGAGATTTCCCTGGTTTTTCTCCTTTCGGGCATTTTTGATCTTCTGATAAGTTTTTTGATTTGTGAAAAGAAGTTTGTGAAACCCCGGATGGAACTGGACATTGATTTCTGGAAGAGTACAATAACTATTGCATTACCACTGGGGATGTTAACCATCCTTGGTTTAATATATGTGAAAATTGATACTTTGATGCTCGCGATGATGGAAGGTGTTGTTGTTGTTGGCTGGTATAATGCGGCATATAACTTAATTCTGGGTTTTAGACCAATACCACACATATTTATGAATGCTCTTTTTCCTTTGATGTCACATTATTATGTCTCTTCGAAGGATTTACTGAGAATAGCTTATGAAAAATCGTTCAAATATCTGTTTATTTTAGGCTTGCCCTTTGCAGTAGGAATAACTTTGCTTGCAGACAAGATTGTTTTTCTTTTTTACGGTCAGCAGTTCGAGAATTCGGTAATCGCACTTCAAATATTGGCGTGGGATATTCTGTTGATATTTTCATGTAGTCCTCTGGGTAGTCTGCTTGTTTCTATTGATAAACAAAATGAGATGGCAATAATTGTTGGAACAACCGCTTTTGTAAATGTCATCTTAAATCTGATCCTGATTCCTTCTTTCAGCTATGTTGGTGCTGCGGTTGCTACTATTATTACTGAAACAATGCTCTTTGGATTGTATATATATTTACTTTCTAAATATCTTTATATATTGCCATTTCGTAAAATTGTTACCGGACCGATCGTTGCGTCTTTGGTCATGGGTCTTTTCATTTATGTCTGTGCATCGGTTAATCTAATCCTGCTTGTTATGTTGGCTGTAACTTTATATTTTGTAACGCTTTATTTAACAGGATGTTTTTCTAAAGAAGATATTGACTTACTGCGACAAGTATTTAAGATGCCAAAATGTAGGAGGGGATAAAATGGATGGAATTACTGATGAGCAGATCAAAAAAGCCAATAAAGAACTGCACGATATCGAAGCACGATATTATGATATACTTCACAGTGAAATCTGGAACTTTTATGAGCATTCAAAAACGCGACGGGATTTAAGGAAAATTGCCGAGATTATAGAAAAAGAGACCCTGGATGTGTTAGATGTTGGTGCTGGAACAGGAAATCTTACTCTGAAATTTCTGGCGAGCGGGGATACCATAACCGCAATAGATATATGTAGCGAGATGCTAAATGTTCTTTCTGAGAAAATCCCAACAAATTTTAACGATAACATTGAACTCGTTTGCGGGGATGTCGACGAATTCTTATTAAAAACTGAACAAAAGTATGATGTGATATCTTTCAGCAGTGTGTTGCATCACCTGCCCGATTATATATATACCTTGAATTTAGCAAGTTTACAACTTGTGGGTGGCGGGGTAATTTACATAACGCACGAACCTTTGCCGCGTTTAAATGAAATTGGTTTTTTTTATCATAATGTTGGAAGAGTTCTTGGTTTATTCGATTATTATCTAAATCGTTTGCGTCTAGCTAAATACTCAAAGTTGAAATTGCCGGATCTCGATTATTCTGTGAGTGATATTCATTCGAGAGAAGGTATCAATCCAAAAGAGCTTTTAGAATTTCTGAAGAGTAAAGGTATGAAAATAGAATTTTACAATGAATATGAGTGTTATAAGAGTGGGGTCGTCTCCATTCTCGGTAATTTTTTATTAGACGGTAGACATCTTACGTTAATAGCCAGGAAAGGAGAGTCGGCATGAATGTCTGTTTAGTGCTCATTTCAGATGGTTGGGGGGGTGCAGAGACAGTTGTATACGAGCTGGCAAGACATCTCAAAGACAAAGGAGAACATGTAAGTATTATTTTGAATAATGAAATTCTCAAGTTTTATGACGATCTTGAAGATGTTGAGGTTTTTAATATTGGGTATGTATACAATCACAAAAAGTTGATTAAGTCGATTATATGTCCAAGCTTGAAGACGGAAGAAGAAGTGGATTTGAGTTCATTTCTGTGGTCATTGTTAAACGAACTTGTCCGTCCAATTTACTTTAAAAGAATGGAAAAGCAAGTAATGCGGTTTTTATCGGATAAAAATGTTGAGGTTATAAATTCACATCTTGAGAACTCAGATACACTAGTTTCTTGTCTCAATGGTCTTAAGATTCCATGGATAGCGACGCTTCATGGACCGCATCTTTCAAAACCTATGAAAAAAAATTCTGTTCGTTCAGTATTAACATTAGAAAAACGGAAGGCGAGAATGCTTAAAGATGCTTTGAATAAAGTGGATAAAGTTATATTTGTTAGTGATTGGTTATTAAATATTTTTAATGATGTAATACCTATAAAAGATAAAAGCGTGGTTATACACAATGGTATTAGATTAGTAGAATTTCAAAGAGAATCTATCCCGACTATAAAGCTAAAAGGAGATTTTGATTTGCTCTTTCCGGGTGGTGGAAAACTCTGGAAAGGTATCGATTTACTGATTGAGGCATTACAGCAAGTCAAAAATGAAATACCGGGTATTCAGTTATATATTACTCGAAAAGTCCCTCAAAAGCATCTTATCAGAAAAATGGTGAAGGGTTTTGGATTGGAAGAAAACGTTACTTTTTCGGGTGTTTTGCCACTACATGAATATCGAACTCTTTTACATTCAATAGATGTACTTTGTATGCCATCTAAGGAAGAAGCATTTGGAATTGCATTTTTGGAGGCTATGGCTATGGGTAAACCAATAATTGCTGCAAATATGGGGGGGGTGCCGGAATTTATTATGAATGGCAGAAATGGAATATTAATTGAGTTCAGTTCAGAAGAGGTTGCCGATGCAATTCTGGATCTGTATAAGAACAAAGATTTAAGAAAAGAGATGAGCCGAAATAATTTAGAAGACATCAAGAATTTTGATTGGAGCCCAAGCGTTGATAAATATATTGATGTTTACAGAAAAACATTGATAGAAAAAGGTTGATCTGTTTTTCAGATACCTCAAGTGCAAAATCCACATGATGATGCGAAATACTTAAATACTATTCTCATGGTAAAATAAATATGATGTGGAGTAATAAATATGAACATATTAGTAATTAATTTGCCGAGATATAAATCCATTCCGGTAACCAGAGAAGAGCGGTGTGAACTTATTATAAAATCGCGTGTAGATACTCCTGCGACTCTACTGATCATAGCTTCTTTATTGAGAGATGCAGGTCATAAAATCAAGTTTATCGATGCTAATGCATTCGATTTGAGTTATAACGAGATTTCAGAGCGAATGATAAACAAAAAAATTGATTGTGTAATTTTCCCATTTAATTCGCAAATTATAGATCATGATTTGGAAATTTGTAATATCGCTAAAAAAATTGACCCATCGTGTATAACAATAGGGTTCTCCTGGCATGCAAGATACTATGCCAGAGAAATTTTGACTGAATACAGTAATTTTGATATGTACATGACCGGACCGACTCTTTCAGTTGTTGGTAGTCTAATCGAATGTATAAGTGAAAATGGGGATCTGGGTAACGTTGGCGGAATTGCTTATCGAAGTACAGACAACATAATAAAATTAAATAATGAAATAGATTTAGAAGTAAAATTTAATAATTTACCAATGCCGGCTTATGATTTACTACCATCATTTGACCCATATTACGTGCTTAATCCATCTATACGCCCTTATGCATTAATATATGCTGGAAAAGGATGCCCCTTCAAGTGCATGTATTGCAATGTCGCGAAAACAAAATATAGCGGGAGATCGCCAGATAATATTATAAAAGAATTGAAAATGCTAAAAAAAATTGGAGATGTTAAATATGTTTGGATTTTCGATGAAATATTTACTATTAATCGGAAAAAAGTCGTCGAAGTATGCGAAAGAATTATAGAAGAGGATATTAATATCAAATGGTTTTGTGATTCAAGAGTTGATCTGGTAGATGAAGAGTTATTGAAAATAATGCGGAAGGGAGGGTGCATCGGTATCTCGTATGGTGTTGAATCGGGCAGTCAAAAGATATTGGATTCCATGAATAAAGGAATTACGGTTGAACAAGCCAGAAATGCTTTAGTTTGGACGCGAAAAGCGCACATACCAATTCAATTGAATTTAACACTTGGATTTATCGGAGAAGATGAAGAAAGTCTCAATGAAACTGAATCATTCGTCAGAGCCACACTTCCGGAAACACTTCAGATCGGACGTGTCGTCGCTAAGCCAGGAACCGGATTTACCCAGTTGGCAATTAAAAATAAATGGGCTCGTGGAGAGATAAATTGGAAACACCATTTAACAAGAGGTTTGGAGCTTACAGATTATGAACCATTTAATCTTGACCTGGACAATGAAATAATAAAACTGAATAGGATTCTCTATCATAATCCCCGGTGGTGGATAAATAATATCAATGCACTAATTAGAAACCCCGAGCTGATTCTACCGGCTATCAGAATGCTTATTAGAGGGTATTAAAATGAAAAACGATTTTTTCACAAAAAATCGAGTAAAAACTGCCCTCCGGGTGGGGCTGGCGATATACTCTTTCGTAAATGAAAATTCTGCATAGTGTGTACCGGATTCGTTTCTTCTGTTATCCGTTTCTTCTGCTATCTTATGGTTTACACTTACGCGATACTATCGAGTTTTATAATGAAAATGACTATATTTTTAAAGAGTGTCGGACAAAGTCGAGCTAAAGGTTCGTTGGATGGTGTACAGATAAAAGGAGAAGATGTGCGTCTATGCAAATCGTGGTAATCGGTGCGGGAGTCACAGGTCTTTGTGCAGCCAGAAGATTGCTATTGTCGGAATCGATCTCGGACAAAAGCGTGATTGTTGTGGAGAAATCGTGCCCCCCCGCAGGATTAATGCAAACCACTCGACGGGGGGATTATTGGTGGGACGATGGTGCGTATTTGTTCTGGAGCTATAGTGCCCTGGTTTCCATCGTTCCTGAAATCTTTGAAGTGGTTGAGAATTATGCGGAAAAAAAATATGTCGATGGTGCATTCCGCGAATTTCCAATTGATAGACAGGATATCATGCCATTGCTTTCACCCGGGCGGTTTGCTCACGCCCTGGTGAGTTATGGATATCATTTGCTTCGACGCTGTTTGAAGCCGACCGCCCCACATCTTCATGCCTGGTGCCAGGATCGGCTTACGCCCATGGGATTTGAAGAGAGCCATCTGGAAACATTCTTTGTTAAGCTCATGGGGTGCGGATCAAAAGAGCTTTCGCCACTGTTTGGCGAGGCGAGATTTAGCTTCATCGACGAGATGACCAAGCCAAAACAGGTTGCAAGGCTTATTTTTAAACATATAAAGAGGCAAAGCGAGGACGCGGGCAATTTGCACCCCTGTTATCCGAGGGGCATTGGAGCCGGAGCAATAAACAGTGCAATAGTTAACCAGGTTCGTGAGCTAGGTGGGCAAGTGCGCTATAACATGCCAGTTAAGCAAATCCATGACCTAGAGGATGATGGGGTCGAAATCCATTGCAGGCATAATAACACCGATACTGACGAGATTATACGGGCAGACTATGTGATATCTACAATACCTATTGATATTCTTGCACACATAAAACGACCTTCTGTGAGCCCAACATGTTTAAAAATTAGTGAAAGTCTTGAATATCGAATTCTGTTGCTAATATTCTTCATTGTGGATCGATCTGTGATTATATCGGACATTGCGACCGTATACACCTGTGAAAAACATCATATATGGCACCGGCTCGTTTCTCAGTCATTGGGGGGTGGGAAGAGTTCTATTGTAGTTGAGACTACTTTCAGCCCAACGGATGCTGTGGATACACAAAGCATACTCGAAGACGTTGAAAAAAACATAATCGATGAACTGAAGCTATTTAAGAGTGATGAAATAGTTGCAAGAGATCATAAATATGTGGAATATGCCTACCCGGTTCTCTCGCTTGGTTATGAACATAAAGTAAGTAGGATCATCAAAGAAGTGGAATCGAGAAGAGTGCGGACTGCAGGTAAGCAAGGAAAATTCAGGTACTGGGGCACATCTAATTGTGTAAAGGATGCGAGTGATGTAGCGGATAACATCATTGCAGATATTGCCCACGCGAGGCGCAATCGAAATTTCCCATGAAATCGCTATATTTTTCGATGGTGCACTATTAAAAACTGGTCCCAAATTATTTCCTGAACTGCTGAATAAGTTGCAGGATACGTTTTTTGACACTTCTCGAGTACATGCCACGTATCCCATAATAATATTTGGGAAAACGAAAATCGAAAGCCGATACTGGAATCGCCCCTCCATAGCTCTTTGGCACATACTCCCGCTGAACAGTCCCCACATACACCCAGTTCATAGGACACGCGCCCGGGGGAGGATCCTTCTCGATTGCCCGGTACCGTTCCTCAGCCCCCTCGCCCCTTGGTTCTGCTCGTTCGTACTGAACACCGATAAGCTCGCCCGGTCCGATCCGGTCAGTCCACTCCAAGATCTCATCAGGCGTGAAATAATGCCGTATCCGGTCCGGAGCAGGTCCCGACTGCCGGGGCACCTCCCCACATAAAGCAGGGAATGTCACGAGATACGTAGCCCCGGGTCTGCAGATCCGCTTGATCTCATCCGAAAGGCGCTCATGCCAAAACAGATACTCGATTACACGGGCAGAGATCACAAAATCGATAGAGTTATCAGGCAGATTGGATTCAGTGACCTCACCTACGCGTGCTTCGACGCGACTGTCCACCCCATGGTGGGAGCCAAGATCACGAAGCATTTCTGGGGCGTTGTCCACGCAATAAATCTTCTCTGCGATATCTTGCAGGGGCAAAGAGAGCACGCCACCGCCAGAACCCAGATCCGCAACAACAGGCAGGTCTAACTTCTCCGCTTCGCATCTGATAATCTCCTGAAACCGACGCGTACGGTAAAGACTTTTCGTGTCGCAATTCCAGTTTTTGGCGGTATCGCTGTAATATCGCGAGAGTTTCGCGCGTCTGTTGAGATCCGCTGCCTCCGAGAAGTTGACTATGATGCAGTCACTCTCAACCGCAGTCTGCAGGATGCGCTCCCACGCATCCAACCGTTCTTTCGGAGCAAAACTGGCGATGCAGTCATGAGAGCCGAAAGCGAGATAGCGCCGCGTCTTCAGCAGATCAGAGAACTGCCCAACCCAGGCTTTGGAATCAAGCTCTCCGGTGTGAAGAGTCCAGTCGTCGGCAGCGATTGGGAGGCGCACGAGCCCTTTGTGGATGAAGTATGGTTCATCGTGTTCGTCCGCTTCGGCATTCCAGAGAAAACCGCTATTCCATAGATTTTTTAGGGTTGTTTGGTTCCACCGGGACTGGGGTGACCGGTATCCATACACCGGGGAACGGGTGGGGGTTTTTTTGCATAAATCGATCTCTTCCACGTAATACATAGACTGAGCGCGGTGGTGATAGGAATGAAACGCCACCTCCTGCCCATAATCGAGAATGCGCTCTATCAGATCAGGCTGCGCCCGAAAAAGCTTTCCAACAACATTGTACGTCACCGGCACATCGTATCGCGCCTCCAGCCTCAGAAACTCATTTACTACCCTCCTGCACCCCTCCGGATCCGCTCCGATATCAGGATCAATGTCCTGCTCGATATCGTGGTAGAACGTGACCATGTTTGACTTTGATTCCATAAAATCACCTTTCCAAGACTTCAATACATCCGTTCTCAAGTTCACTGGCTATCACATCATAAGACCTGTTCTTTACCACCCAGTCACGCCCTCTTCTGCCCATCTCTTCTGCCTGCCCCGAATTATCAAGTATTTTAATTATCGCCTCTGCGAATGATTTGGCATCAAAGCGGACGAGGATGCCGCCGCCACTCGCCCCCATAACCTCCTTCTGATCCGGTATCTCCTCGTTTGCAACGACCGCCTTTGCCATTGCCATATATTCAAGCATCTTGATTGGCGAACTGACCTTGTAAAAATCGAGTGGTGGGACCGCGGAGATGCCAAGATTTGCAGCAGCAATAAAGTCCGGAACCTCCCTAAAATCTACGTATCCGGTGAATACTACATCGCCCCGGATTCCAAGCTCGTCTGCGAGTTTTTCGAGATCCGATCTGCCGGTTCCATCCCCGACCATCAGCAGCTTCACTTCGCCCAGACTATCTCGTACCATAGAGAATGCGTGAATCAGTACATCCAGATGCCGCATCTTATCCATCGTTCCCACGTATATCACAATTTTAAAATCGCTTAAACCATATTTATCCCTTACCGTGACTGCGCCCACACCCCTATTCAGAAACCGTCCCGGGTCAACCCCTTCCGGAAGCGGGGTTATCTTCGATCGGTCGACTCCTTTTCTGACAAGGTCATCCTTCAGCCATCTGCTTATCGGGAGAATCAGATCTGCGTTACGAAGGATGTGCATCATCAGGCGTGCTTCGATTTCTGAGACGATGCGCTGGAGATTCTGCCTTTTCGAGTAGAATTTGCGCGTCTCCCGACTTTGCTCTACGGGATTGCTCATCTCGAATACGAAAGGAACTCGGTACCTTCGTTTGATATAGAGTGCAAGAAGTCCGTCGAATATGTCATCCCTCACAAGTATCATGTTGTATCGCTCATGTTTGAAGTTGTTTAAGATAAAAGACGTTCTTCTAATGGCATATAACACCATAGTAACGATTTTAATGGGGATTTTGTCATATCTGCACGGGATTACGAATACGCGGGCATCATTGAACGTGGTCTCCTGAATCTCCTCGGTCTCTTCGGATGAGACGATCCATGTGACGCGGTGTCCAAGCCCGGTCAGACTGCTCAGTATCTCATGAGTTGGGTATATCTCTGTTTTCTCGCCGTATCGAAGCCAGAGTAACATGCATATATTTATTTTCATCTCTTGTATATTTCCGAACTGCCACTGTCATAGACTCTGCCATACCCAATGAACGCGCCCCTGTACTCGCTCATGTTGCACATCGTGCCATTGGCCACAAGTTTATCCATAACTGTATTAGTATAGTATAGGTATATATACTCATACGCCCCCCCGTATTCCGAAAATGAATAATCGTTGATCCGGGATCTTGAAATTATTCCCTGACTAAGTAATCTATGGCTTCCGAATGTATCTGTAACGCTGACGTGTGTATGGGAGTTTTCTTTGATCGTTGGAGCCAGCCATTTCGCAGCACAGCCCTCTGAATCCCGGATATATTCACAGGCATACGCCTCCCCCTCTGAGTTCAGGATGACTGAAACCGGGACGCCAAAGATCTGGTATGCAACACCTGTTACAAACATCGAATAGGATATTAGTATCACGAGAATGATCTGGCAGGAGTTTAACTTTAATCCGAAACGTTCCGATATCACTATGCCACCAATAACAAAACAGACCGACAATACGACTATAACAAGCGAATACAATCTGCAAATGTCGTAACCTACTGAAAGATACGGTAGCAAAACGATAGCCATTAGCAACCCAGAGCACGCCAGTACCATTGTCAAATATCCCACCTCGAACCGTGTTTTCAGGAAATCCGGCTTCCGGAGTTGTGCACCCCGTACATCCACCATTCCCTGAAACTTTCTAACCATTGTAAGAACTCCGATTCCTATGAAAATAAATGTGCACCATGTAACAAGAAGATTGACCGTACTCAGCACAGAATATGCGAGTCCCTGGCCAAATAATAAATGGAACATATCTGTTCTCGATTCTTCCAGGAAAAAATTGTTTAGATTGGCAATTGTGTCCCTGATGAACGTCACACCAGCACTAAACGCAGCATCAGTTAGCTGGGCATACCAGATGAAGATCACAACAAAGAAGAACATAACGATTCTCAGATTCATCGTTCTTTCGAAGATGTACTTTCTCGACATCAGCTCTGCCGCAACCCAGCTGAAAAGTACTATAGAGAAGAATATGTAGGCGGTCGAATAATGCGAGACTACCGTAGCCAGTATAAAAGCGAAAAATAGAATCCTCTGTTTCGCAGGATCGATCTTGTCGTTGAAGAGAACCATCACCGCAAGAGCTGCAAAGAAGATCGCAACGTTTGTGCGTGCGCTTCCTGATGCACTCAGGAATGTTAACTGCGAAATAAAGAAGAATGAAGCCAGAAACGCATACAGACCGCCAACGTATCTCCGTGATATTGCGTATATCACAAGCGGGGTGAATGAGCATATCGCCACATAAACCCCTTTGAATAGGTATTCCTGTGCACCTGCGCCAGTAATGGACTGAAATATCGTGGGTAGTAGCGAGATACTCAGACACGCATCCAGAAGAGCGTGTTCGACGATGCTCCAGTGCAGATTGTAGAGAGTTGTCTGAAATATACAATACTCTGCATGCACATCATACCCCCAGATATGGGGGAACCTCAGTGCATAGATCAGGAGAAATGATATGCTGATCAGATACAGCACAACAGGATATAATCTCTCTGAAAATTTCCGGTTGTATATGCAGACTGAAGCGATATAAGCAGGGATCAGGAGCATGACAGCAACCAGCATGGTATTGTCCCCGGTTGTGCGCATAATGTGCGATCCAAGTACGCTCAGCACAGGAAGGATTACCGGAACGATCAGAAACGCCTTGTCATGCCTGCTCAGATGTGGATTTGCGAGGAAGAAAACCCCATCCGTATTCACTACGCATCCTTCAATCAATAGCAGAATAAACGCGATATCAAATGCGATCATGAGAGAAACGGTCGATAATGGCGTTTCAAAGCCCACTGCAAGCAGCAGATTGTTTAACGAAAGTCCAAAGAACAACAGGAATGTGACACTTAAACCCACCACCAATGCAGCCCTTTCTGCGGGTTCCATCCGGTTCAGTTTAAGTAACCATACAATCAATGACCCGGGCAGGATGGCAAGAAAAATAAATCCGAATACCAGCCTCATAAACGGTATATCCAGGAATACTGCAAGGTTTGTCGCGAGAATCGCTATTAGTGTGAACCATACCACATATCCAGGTTTTAATCTCATCGATGCCCCCTTACACCATTAAACCGACGATAATATCTCTCGGTATTCTTCAACAGCCGCCCGGTACGTGTACTTATCTTCTACCAGTCTTCGAGCGTTCGTTATAATCCCACCAATATAAGGATACTCCAGAGCCCTAATAACACCTTCTGCGATTTCTTCCGGTGAATTGTTATTGATGACAAAACCGGTCGATCCATCCTTCACTATATCAGGTATCGCCCCAACATGCGTTGCCAGAACCGGTGTGCCACATGCCATCGCCTCCAGCAGTATGTTTGGGAGCCCTTCGGTGTAGGACGGTAGTACCAGCAACTTCAGTTCATTCAGAGACTCAGGGAGTTTTTCGTGAGGAATCCACCCGGATAGCCGTACCCTCTTGCCCGGATCGTTTTTATCAATGAACTGCTCGATATCAGCCAATAGATCGCCGTCGCCAGATATGGTAATGTTGATTTTATCGTTTTTCGCAAGCACCTGTGGAATCGCATCGAGAAAAGTCAGAATGCCCTTTTCCACGCTAAAGCGCCCGATATACCCGATTGTCCCGGTCCGGTCATCTATCTTCTTCCTTATTTTGAACGTATCGGTGTCTAAAAAATGTTCATGTGCTATTGAGACCTTGCCATGGTATCGTCCGAGATGCCACTCATCGATGTGCTTTTCAGAATAGAGAACGATTCTCGACGAAACGATGAAATTGATCCTCAACAGTAATTTTAAGGGAATGCGAAGGATATCCTCATGCATCTCGAATGGCAAGATGTAATCGGACGCCATAACCAATATGACCTTCTTTCCTGCTAATCTCGCAGCTAATATCGGCAACGTCAGACTATCCCCCATAAAACAGATCCAGAGATCCACGTTTCTTGATAGCGATAGTATCTCGCGCAGTATCTGAAATTCGATACGGATGTGGTTTGCAACCCCACTGAGTATACCTGATCTAATCTTTCGCTTTATCGTGCAGACGTGGAGTTTTTCACGTCTCTTTTCAGAAGAAGATCCCCACACATCTCCCGTGATTAGATGGATGTCATCCGAAATGGAAGACAATATGGCAATGAGGTTTGATACTGGAACAACTCCAGATCTCTTTATTGGACCGGTAAATACACCCACGCGAAGTGGTTTTTCCATATCTTTTTCATCGCTCATCGGATCACATGAGGCTTTTAATAATTATATCAATCATCCGGTAGTAAACGTTTTCCATCCACGGACGGTCCAAACACCATCTTTATGCTAAATGGGGGCGTTCATGAAGCTTGCAATGAGACCTGGATCTGCCATTAAAATAAAATCGTAGGAGGTTAATGACAATTCATGAGGCAATCCCCGGTGCGAACTGTACACATTGTGTTATCATTACTGACAAGTCCCTTACTCATCTTGTTTTTGCTCAGCACAAAACAAAATATAATTTTAGATATAAAAAGATGGTCAAAAATACTGAAATTGACGAGTGATTCGGATGTGATTAATTTACTCGTGCTGCTTTCAAGATACAAGGAATTTAGAAATTTATTTTACTATAGGGTTAGAACAGGAAATCCGTCAGCCAAAATTCTTATGTATTTCTTTAAAATTTTCTACAAAGAACTTCCAACTCTGGGTATCTGGACGGGTTCTATCGGTCCGGGGTTATTTATTCAGCACGGCGTCTGCACGATAATCGCTGCGGATAGTATAGGGGAAAATTGCTCAATTAACCAGCAAGTGACAATAGGTTACAGCGATGACGTAAATCGTCCTACAATAGGCGATAATGTCAGAATAACTGCGGGAGCTAAGGTGATCGGAGGGGTGAAAATCGGAGATAATGTTACAGTTGGTGCAAATGCAGTTGTACTCAAAGATGTTCCTAACAACTGCGTTGTCGTTGGTGTTCCGGCTCGGATAGTTAATAAAGATGGGGTTCGGGTAAACCAGCAACTATAATTAGCAGTGCCAAAATATACAATTATCTATTGTAGTATGTAATATATTTATTATTTTGGTGGGCACTATGTTGCGGCCAAGAGAGAAATCCTAACTCTGATGAATTCCGCGATTTTTTTCCCAGATACGCAAAGGTGGGTTACCATTATCGGCCACAGAATACGTCAGAACCAGGAATTGTTCTATTCAAAATTACCAACGTTTCCGCCACAATTTCAACATCTTTGTTCCGAGGTGATTAACAAACGACGATCTCTTCCCAAATATCGCAATATTGTTCTTCATAATCAAGTCCCTGATGTCATCTTTCACATCTTCGGTCTCGGTGATTATACCTGCGTTCCCTATTTCATTCAAAAAATGGGCATCACTCCCGGCAACAATCGTTAAACTGTATTTCATTGCAAACTCAACTGCTTTCACATTGTATTTTCTGCGAATACACCTCGGATTAAATCCCTCAACGCAATCGATCAATTTTACATCTTTTTCCCCAGGATGAATTGCAGAATGCCTCATTTTATCGAATGGATGTGGCACTATTACAATGCCATTTTGATCTTTGATCTCGGAAATAACGTCCAGGATATCTGTTGATCTGATTTCTTCCGTGAGGAAAAGACCGATCACCTCCCCGCGCTCAGTCATTATTTCCGAGCCAACAATAACTTGAAAATCCGCTCGTTCATACTTTTTTGTTTCCAGACCGCCTTTTATCGTGTTGTGGTCTGTGATTGCGATCCCGTCCAATTTGCGTTTAATCGCGATCTTCACGATTTTTTTCGGATCGAGAACTCCATCAGATGAGTATTTTGAGTGGATGTGTAGGTCATATTTCATTTCTTTTTGCTCACAACAACATAATGTGCATATAATAGGTTGGGGATGTCAATGGCGTATTCAATCGCAAAACCACTCTTTTCTAACATCGTTAGCATCTCTCTTTCCGGAACATAAGACAGCTTCACACAGCGGGTCATGATTATATCATGCATGTAATTCCACAGGTATTTGCAGAACGGTTTGTCATCCATGTCTTTTATAATGAGGAGTCCATCATCCTTCAAAAGTTCGTTTATCTTCTTAAATAGCGGAATATGGTCTTCTCGGGGGATGTGGTGTATCACATCTATGCAAGTAACAACATCGAATTTCTTGTTGGTGAAACAGTTCAGGATGTCACCACAGTTAAATTTCAAATTCGGAGTATCCACAACCCTGTTATTTGCAGTATCAACTCTTGTTTTGTCCATCTCAATCCCTACTATCCCCATACCTGATCTTTTTTCCGATAGAATACAACAAAAGGTTCCGTAGCCGCTTCCAACATCTAAAAGTTCCCCATCTATCTGGGGGATGCTCTCGATTATTCGGTCAAATGGACATATTATTGAACGGAGCTTGCCGTATAGTTCAAGGTTCGTGGTATCAACCGCCTGCGAAATCTTTGATGAAAATTATAATTCTGCCAAACCAGTAACATGTGGAATGGCACCAGATCACAATTAAAACCATAATCGACAGGAAAAATATATTCATCTTTCTCTTCGTAGCCGGATCCCCTAATCTAAATTCGGATCGGACGTTATTCAACTTGCAGATTCCGTATGCTGCAAAAACGATCAGATAGGGTATAATTTGCAGGTGGTATCTGGTCTCGGCAAGTATGACCGAATGTATGAGCGTATAGTAGAATATTATTAGAATTAGTAGATAGGTACTTTTATTCCAGTTTTGATAAAACACGACTCCAATGATGGCAAGCGGCAATAAAGCAATATACGGAAGAATCGTTAATGGCGCCAACACTATAAATAACCATTTTGGAATCGGGTTAATAAACATATCGTTTAGATGCATACCGAAAAAATGGAGTGGGAACCCCCATAAATAAGAAAATTTTTTGATATCCAACCGTAAAACATCGATAGGGTTCTCCCTGATGAACAGAAAACCCTTTTCATAGAACAATTTTTCTCTTTCGACTTCATCATCGCTCGTATTCCAGATTGTCCATAACATGGTCTCGTTTTTTAAGTAATTGCAAGCCATTCCTGTTGCATCGGCATTATTCCCAAGCCAGAGATTAACGCCACCATTCGTACTCACGAGAACGAATTGATGGTGCACATTGTAATTCCGTATCATCCATGGAGATATAACCGCCATCAGAACGATACAGAATGTGATAGATCTCATCAAATTTTTCTTTCGGTCTTTAGACGACAATACTATCCATATACAGACGAGGGGGGCGAGTCCCATGATGGCAGGTCTAACGAGCATCGCCAATCCGAACGACACACCTGCAATAGAGATACTCCTGGCGGAGAAGTCATCAAGAGTTCTTAATAAGAATAATACTGACAAACCGGATAAAAAAATGAACAGTGTTTCGCTACGCAGATCTCCACAGAATATGATGAATGTTGGGTAAAGTGCTGCGATAAGACCCGATATTGCACCCACCTTCCTGCCAAAAACCATTTTTCCAATATAATATATTACAATGCAGGTAAGTGAACTGATCACTGCTTGGAATATACATGCCATTTGTGGACTATATCCAAAAACAGTGTATATGGCTGCAAGGAAGAATGGCTGTCCGGGTGGCCAGTATGAACTTATACCGCCCCCATAGCCGTTTCCTGATATGAGTCCTATTGCCATAGTATTGTAGGCGCTCGCATCACTAAAAATCATGGTTTGGAAAATTATGACATAAAACAAACGCAATATTATGGATATTCCGAATATGAACAGTAAAACGTCCGGTTCGTCTCTTAAATCCAGATTTTTCATCAACTCCCTCCTGAAAACGTCGCAACAATTCCCGGAATACCATAAAGCACACACACTACCGAAACACCCCACAAAACCATGCAAAGCAGTATCCCCCTATCTCTAAACAACGTTGCTGGGTCTCCGCCTTCATTTCTTACGTGAACCAGAAACATATACCGAAACGTACCATAAATCACAAACGGGATCGTGAACATCATGTAATAAGTATTAGCAAGAAAAGTGTACATAGAATACGAAGTAATCAACGCACCAGCTGTTGTATTGATCATCTGATCCAGCATACCAACCGAACACTCTTCAAGAATTCCGCGGTGGTCCTTTGCTTCATCGCCCAGCAAAGTCAACTCATGCCGCCTCTTGCCGAGTGCCATGAACAAAGCAAGCAAGAAAGTGCAGATGATGAGCCATGGTGAAATAAAAACACCGATTACCAGACATCCTGCAACTGCCCTGATGACAAAGCCGATAGAGATTACCAGCAGATCAACGATGATGATGTGTTTAAAGAATAGCGAATACGACGTGATTAAAAGGATGAATGCCACTGAGATGGCTAAAAATTGCGTGTTTATAAGCCACGATCCGATGCATGCACAACTAATCAATAAAATCGCGAATGATGCGGCATGAGTTATATTTAACTCACCCGACGCAATCGGTCTGTTGCGCTTAGCCGGGTGCACCCTATCCTTTTTAAGATCCATAATGTCGTTGATGATGTATTCACTTCCGGAGAGTGCGCAAAAGATGAGAAACGCCAAAATTGTAGTAAACCACATCTCGATATTCAGGAGGTTTATAGAAAAGACGATGCCGACAAATAAAATTAGGTTCTTGTACCATTGCGCAGGTCGCATCGAGATTATGAGCCGTTTCAACATGCAGTCAATCCTCAGAATAGTTAGTGACGTACATGCTCAATAAGTTGCGGTAAACAGATGTTAGTTAGCGATGGAAGACAACCGTGCAGAAACAACCACACAATTCCACAAGCTTTATGCAAGTTGTTTTCGCAATCTCACAACTGAATGGCGCATAATTTAGCGAATGAAACACGAAAAAAAAGAGGAGGAGACTGTGTGTTTGCTTTGTCCACGCCGGATGTTAGTTTTGTGTATCCTTTGCTCAGTTTAGGATATGTAATAACTGCAATACTT
>JAYEGZ010000019.1:13208-19792 GCA_034659315.1 Methanobacteriota archaeon | reverse complement strand
ATTCAAAACTCTCTCCAAGTGTCATTTATATCACCCTATTCATAGCATTGAGAGAATCAGTAGCAGGATCACGAGTCCGAACCCGATAATCTCTACTACGTAATCTATTGGTTTCATTGTGGATTCCGTCATCAGTCCTCCTCGCCCATAAGCTGCGCAGGACCGTAGATGATCGCGTACCTGTCAGGCGATATCGCCTCCGCATACTCCTTGGTCATCTCGAGTGCCTCGTTTGGGCACTGATCCACGCAGAGTCCGCAGAACATGCAGTGTCCGAAATCGATCATCGGGAACCAGCGTCCGTATCTAACGATCCTTATTGCCCGTGTCGGGCAGGTGCTTGCGCAGATACCGCAGCCGATGCACTTATCTCGATCGAGTTTATGCATGCCCCGGTATCGATCCGACACCTCGGTCGGAACCTCAGGGTAGAGCCGTGTCACACTCGGTCTGAATGTGTTCTTTATCATTTCCTCAAAGTTTTTGAGTACCATTGTGATCACCTACCAGGGCCATACCAGCCCTAACATTACTGCCCATACCAGATTCACCATAGCGAGCGGCAAAAGAATCTTCCACCCGATCGATGTGACCTGATCGATCCTGATTCTCGGAAGAGCCCATCTAATCATGATGACAAACATCATCACGAGCACCCATTTTGCCACGAATACTCCGACTGGCAGCAGTCCAAAGAGCGGGATGTTTAAGTCAACGATAAACTGGGGTATATTCCAGCCTCCAAGGAAGATCAGAACCGCGATACACGATCCAAGCACCATGTGAATGTACTCTGCGAAATACGCAAGTCCAAACCTCATGCCACTGTACTCGGTACCCCATCCTGCAATCAATTCCTCTTCCGCCTCGTTCTGATCAAATGGCACACGCCCCATATCCGCAATCAGCGCAACGCCGAAGATCACAAAACCAAGGGGCATTACGAATGCGAACCAGACCACCGTTGATTGCGCCGCAACGATATCAACGATGTCAAGGGAGCCTGTGACGATCACAACGCTAAGGATTGTCATTCCAAGCGCAACTTCGTATCCGATCATGCGAGCGATGTTTCTAAATGCTGCAATCACTGCGAACTTGTTGTTCGATCCCCAGCCTGCCATGAATATTCCGATGATGCCGATTGAGGATACCGCCTCAAGATAGAGGATGCTGATATCAAACTGCGTAACTGCAAGCGGATAAGTGACTCCATTGAAGATGAGCGCCCCAAACGGGATTGCGATGATCATCATAAGTGCTGATCCAAACATCAATACCGGTGCGGCAGCCCAGACAGGACCGTCAACCTTGTCAGGTTTTATGTCCTCTTTTGTAAAGAGCTTGATTGCATCGGCAATTAACTGGAGCAGACCATACCTTCCACCAACGCGGTTTGGTCCGATTCTGGACTGTATGTCGCTTGCATACTTTCGCTCAAGCCATACCGCAAACATAGCAGCAACCATCATTCCGCCCATTGCGCAGAGTCCGATGACTCCTCGAATCCATGGACCCCACCAGTTTTCGTTTCCGAGTACTATGTATAAAACATCAATTAGAAATTGCATTTGTTCTTCTAACATGTCTTAGCACCTCACTACCTGTCAGCCTCACTGTTGCACGAGTCCATCGACGCAGCGATTGCAGGAACGTCCGCAATATACACGTTCTCAAGCATCGGTGGCAGCCCCTGCATCAAAGCAAAAGCAGGTCCCCGGATCTTAACGCGGTACGGCTTGTCTGTGCCGTCGCTCACGATGTACATCGCCATCTCGCCTCGCGGGTCCTCGATTGGCACATACGCCTCTCCCGTCGGCACTCTCATCGATGGGGTGCGTCTTCCGTAAGGTAGTTCGTCGGGGAAGAGCGGTCCTGGTTTCATCTGGTCAAGCGCCTGCTCGATGATCCAGCAACTCTCCTGAATCTCGTTCACACGAACCATTACCCGGTCGAAGATGTCTCCGTTCTCTGCGGTCTGCACCTTGAAATCGATGTCAGGGTACGTTAGCGTCGGATAAACCTTGCGTACATCGTAATCGATCCCTGCCGCACGAAGCGCTGGTCCCGTAAGTCCGGCTTTCATCACATCCTCCTTTGTGAGTGTGCCGATGCCAACAGTCCTCATCTTGTAGGTGCGGTCGCTTGCAAAGAGTTCCTTGTACATCTCGCACTTCTCGCTTACCATGGCAAGGACGTCGATTGCTTTCTCACGCCATCCCTCTGGCAGGTCCTCACGCACGCCTCCAAACCGTGGGAAGCAGTGAGTGATCCTTGCGCCGGTGATGTCCTCGATCAACCCGAGAACGTACTCTCGCTCTCGTATCATGAACAGGAACATTGTGACAAACCCGAGGTCTGTCGCATACTCGCCGGTTCCAAGCAGATGGCTCTGGATTCGGGATAGCTCCTGCATGATCACCCTGATATATTGTGACCGTTCAGGTGGCTCGATATCGAGCAATCGCTCAACAGAACTTACGTAAGCCTCGTTGTTTGAGAGCGATGCAAGATAGCAGATCCGGTCCGTTACCGGAAGCCCCTGTATGTAGGTCATGCTCTCAAGGATTTTCTCGATTCCCTTGTGCCCGTATCCCATGTAGAGCTTTGAGTCCCGGACCGTCTCACCACTGAGCTTGAGATCAATCAGGAACGGTCCCGGCTGGATTGGGTTCTGCGGACCGATGTGAAGCATCATCTCGGTATCATCGAGCTTATACGCGTCTTGCTGTGGCTCATGAATGTATTCTGCAGCCAGTTGCTGCATCCGTTTCTTAACGTCGTGTTTGTTAACCATTGGTGCCACCTATTCCAGATAATGCCTCTCAGAGGGCCACGACTTCCATTCAAGCGGGTACTTCTCTTCGACAATGCTTTCCTGATCATCCGAGTACGGGTACTTCGCAGTTGCCTGTGGATAATCAGCATAATCCTTACGAAGTGGATATTCACCCACCATATCGTCAGATAAGACAAGTGGCGTCAGTTCAGGATGTCCATCAAAGTAGATGCCCATGAACTCGTAGACCTCTCGCTCGTACCAGTTCGCATTCCACCAGACTGGAATAACAGTGTCGATCGATGGACTCTCGTCCCGCGATACCTCTGCCTTTAACTTCACGATCACCGAGTGATCGTACGATGCAATCATGTATGCCACCTCAAACTTCCCATCTTCCGGGAAATCGAGGCTTGCAATCCCGGATAACCTGTTGAATTGTAGATTATCCTTT
This sequence comes from Methanobacteriota archaeon, assembly GCA_034659315.1. GTDB lineage: Archaea > Halobacteriota > Methanosarcinia > Methanosarcinales > Methanogasteraceae > Methanogaster_D. Next base: position 16,559 of record JAYEGZ010000019.1, on the reverse strand, counting down.
AAGTACGAGCAGACATCAACGATTCTGTCCTTACCGACGTTTGCACAGACTATGTGCGGCGGCTGAGAATCAATCAGAGCGTCCGTAACAGCGTCCGGGAACTGAGATTTCAACGAATCGAGTACTGTTAGTTCGTCCATCTCATTTCACCCCGTACATTGTTCCCTTGTCGGTCTTCGCCTTGATCTTCTTCTGGAGTTCTATGAACCCCTGGATCAACGCTTCCGGCCTCGGTGGGCATCCGGTGATATAGACATCAACCGGAAATATCTCATCGATGTTCTGCAGCGTGTTGTACGATTTGTAGAACGGTCCACCGCTTATTGAGCAGTTGCCCATACAGATGACCCATTTTGGCGAAGGCATCTGTTCGTACAATCGTTTCAGCGCTGGGTAGTACTTACGGACAATATACCCACTGATCACCATCACATCCGCATGTCGCGGTGAACATCTCGGAATAATTCCGAATCGGTCGGTGTCGTAGTGGGAACAGCCCGCGGCGATCATCTCGACGCCACAGCACCCCATCGGCTGGGTCATAAACCAGAGCGAATTCTTCCTGCCCCAGTTTATAACGTCCTGCGCGGGCGATTTCTTGAGAAACTCATGAATCGCGCCGGTGGTGGTGGTTATAACCTGCATTGGTGTTCTAATGTCTTTTGGCATGATAACCTCCTTTCAACGCGTCCATGTGAACGCGCCCTTTTTCCATGCATAAGCATCTCCGATTAGCAGTGCGATAATAAGGAATAAAACCATCGCGAATCCTGCTATCAGAGTAAACCCTGGGATCTCTCCTAAAACTGCCGAATTCTTGTAACAAACCGCCCAAGGATATAAGAAAAGAACCTCCACATCAAAAAGCACAAAAACGATCGCAAGTAAGTAATACGAAACGTTAAATCGCACCTGTGCTTCTCCTATCGGATCTTTTCCGCCCTCGTAGGTCGTGTTCTTAAATCGGGCAGGGTTTCTCGGAGTGATCTGTTTTACGATAAATATAATGACGAACGGTATGATCAACGCAAGAATGAGCATTACCGCAATCGGAATGTAATCTGCAGTCACATCCGCCATCATATCAACCTCCTGATCATATATTCAAGCCTCCGTGTATTGACCATGATATTAATCATGGTCGACTGTATTGTATCGAGCAATATGCTCGTACCATAGTATAAAAGGTTTATCATGGGGGGGGCTGTTATCGCTCATATTTGCAGAATTGCGATTGCATTTTCATGGTTTTGGTTGCGGTAAATCAATACCGACTGCCCAAAAACATGGCGTCGAGGGGCAAGCAGCAATACTGGGAAATAGCAAAATCCATGTAGATTGACGTTATCCAGTGTCTAAAAACTCTGTTGGACATCGATTAACATAAATCAATGCATATTTAACGTTTTGTTGATTTTGTAGATTGACGGTGATTCGTATTCCGGATATTCACATTTATCCATCTCAAATCCGCGGTGTGGTGGAATTGGAAGAACAAGTATAAACAGAAAATAATAAAAAAGTCCTCCAAAAATATCATTTGAAACTACTTGATTACAGGAAATCCATACGCATCAGTATCATCAAAACAGTAGCAGACCTTCTGATACCCGTTCTTCAACTCGATCACATCGTCCCGGACGCTTTCAGGCGATTCATCGTCAAGCACGATCCGCTTCATGAAATCCGCGATCGCGTCCATCTCTGATGTGCCCATCCCGATGCGGGTTAGTTCCTGAGTCCCGATACGGATTCCTGACGGCTCGACTGTGACACTCACATGATCTCCGGGCAGAAGATTCTTGTTTACGATGATGTTTGCCGCTTCGAGCTTTGTTGCAGCTCTGATACTGCCGCCATCGTGTGTAACATCAACTGCAACCTGATGCGACTCTGTAAATCCAAGCGGCTCGCAAATTACATCAAATCCCCGCTCATAGAGCGATTGTGCGAGCGATTTCGCGTTTTTGATCACGTCCGAGGCGTAATCCGCGCCAAATTCGATCATCTCTGCAAGCGACACCCCAAGCCCTGCAAGATGGTGCAGATGGTGGTTGCTGACCGTGCCAGGGAATACTGCCTCATCGATCTTTTCCGAAAGCCCCTCTTTGCAGAAGATCACCGCGCCCTGCGGTCCCGGAAACGTCTTGTGTGTGGATCCGGTCATCACGTCCGCGCCCTCGCGCAGCGGGTCCTGAAAGCAGTTTCCCGCAATAAGCCCGAGCACATGCGCCCCATCATAGACGACATTCGCACCCACCTCAAGGGCTGCCTCGCACGCCTCGCGGACCGGGTGCGGGAATAAAAAGAGGCTTCCACCCAGAAGCACAATACGCGGCTTTGTCTCGCGAATCATTGCAACCATACGGTCGGTGTCAATATTCATGATCTCGGGGTCAAACGGGTGCGCAATCACGCGCAAACCCCTTACACCGGCGGCTGAGTAACGGACATGGCTGATATGCCCACCCTGAGGCACTTCAAGGGAAATAATCGTGTCTCTGGGGTCTGCCAGCGCAAAAAATGCGGCGATGTTTGCGTTGACGCCCGAAGTTGGCTGCACATTGACATGCTCAGCCCTGAACAGATCCTTTGCAAGCGTTATGGTCTTTGCCTCGATCTCATCGATATACTTGCAGCCCTGGTAGAACCGATGCCCAACCACACCCTCTGCATAGCGGTGTGCAAGATCGGTTGCCGCAAGAAGCCGCACCCGGTTGCTTGTCAGGTTGTTGCTTGCGATCATGGGCAGGCAGTCTCTGTACCATGTGTGATGCGCCTCTGTGGCGCGCATGATGAGATCGATATCTTGTTGCATATCTTCCATGATAAGAATTGCAACCATTTAAATCTATGTTGTATGCGAGGTTGTATTCGTAGGTCGTCAGATACGTGGCAAACGTCAACACCTGCGATTTTGACACCTGCGATTTTGATTTTGTGTGGGTGGCTTTGCTTGTTATACGTACAGTATTAGTGTGCACGTTTGACCGAACTTACGCGAATTCGGATAATCGGTAAAAATCAATAAAAACGTCCGGGACTTCTTAGATCTAACATTCCGCAGGTCGCCATCCATTTTCCACAATTTCTACTGATAGCGGTTTTGAATATATGAAAAATATTATTTTTATACTGTGGTGGCACAACATACCCAATTCCAACAGAGGATGCTTTACATGTTTATGTAAAAAAATGTGTATTTAAATAAATAGATCATCTTCGAAAACGAAAATCACAATCAGTAGCCACTATTCACCATTTGCAAAAATAGATTTTCTTGCAAAAACACGTGCGGAATGTCAGATCAAGATATTTGCTGCAACTTCTCCTGCACCCATAGATTTAGCA
>JAYEGZ010000019.1:5264-13108 GCA_034659315.1 Methanobacteriota archaeon | reverse complement strand
GAAAACGAAAATCACAATCAGTAGCCACTATTCACCATTTGCAAAAATAGATTTTCTTGCAAAAACACGTGCGGAATGTCAGATCAAGATATTTGCTGCAACTTCTCCTGCACCCATAGATTTAGCAATGTATCCGCCGACACACCTCGCTTCCTTGCAAGGGATCGGACCTCTTCTGAGAGTTTACGGTCCAATGCGTAATATGTCATCTTGGATAGAATACACGCCTATCTTTTTTATATATAAAGAAAACAATAAGATAGCGTCCTGCGTATGTTTGTTCCATCGCGGCATATACGTTCTGTCCGACGCGATATCCTTTCTCAACGAAACGAAACTCATGTGTGTTGACAAAGACCTCAGTAACTTCACGCGGCTGAACGCTGTGCTTCCATTCAAGTACCCCGATAATTTCATCGCATGCGCTGATACCGACATTCCCGCGTAATCAGCGCAGTCATCATCATCATCATACACAACCAATCGTCCAATCACCGGAAAATCCTGCGATAGTACTCTGCCCCGATATCAACACCCCATGCGACATGGCGCACATTAACATCCCGATCCATGCCAAGCGTCAGCAGATGAAGCACCCTGCGGTAGATCACCACCGGTTCTTCGCCCGCCTCTGCCGCAAGAGCATTCATCCGCTGTTTCACGGCACCAAAGTACCGTTCCCGGTCCGGTTCTGTCATAAATGTCATGCCGGTGGACGCAACCCTATCTGCAAGATCGAAATAGCTCGCAGCACTGCCGACATCCTCGACGACCAAGTCGTTCAGCCGGTCAAGCGACGCCTGCCTGAGTGCGTCTGTTATCGCTTTGTCGCTGCACTCGATGTAGATCCTGTTGATCTCCTCGGTTCCTGACGCCCGCACAAGCAGACGCGAGATGATTGCGGTGTCGGCATCAGCACCCCCTCCCGGACTCTGCAACACAAACTCGACCTTGTCATGATACGTGCCGCCAGCCCAGAGCACCTTCTGACCTGCAATGGACTCAGGCGGGTTGTCAAGCCATGAATTGATTATCTTTTCCTTAGGAGTATTAGGCGCCCAGACATCGAGTCGCACATCGTGTTTTTCGCCGTACCTCTTTGTGTGCTCCTTCCATATCTTGCCAGGTGGCTTACCGTGCCATGCGATCATGGATGCGATTATGCAGATCCCGATGATCCCGTCCTTGTCAGGGAACCGCTTAATCGTGAACCCGCCGCTCTCCTCACCTGCAATCGCCGCGGGCAGGTCATACTTCTTCATCGCCGACGAGATGTACTTGAATCCGACCTCAGTGTCGATGCACGGGAACTTGTGCAGGCTTAGCACGTATTCAAGATCGGCATCGCTATCATCTGCTATTCTCTTAATATTATAGAACGGATGCTGCACCAGCGAGTTGATCTGGTCCCATTCAGGCGTCGGTATATCGTACTCGCCAACAAGCGCCCGCACCACATCATCGATTGCGGTGGACGTGGTCCCTGTGCGTATCACGATATGATTCTCCCAGCCAAGTCCCCGAATTGTGAAGTCGCAGAGCATCGCAAGGAGCTTGTTTAAATTGGTAAACCCGGTCTCGTCAAGGATTCCGCCACATCGGTCACCATCGGTGTCGTTTGCGCACTCGAAGATGGCTCCAACCTGTTTCAGCCTATCCATTGTCGGAAGTAGCCACTGCTCCTCAGGATTTGCGTAGAACCGCAGTCCAAGGAGATTGTCCTTCTCCGAGTCCATCGGAAAGACCGATTCCGCGGGAATCCCGAGATTTTCAAAGATCTCTGGGATATAGCCTCTTGCAACACCGTTCATGGCGTTGTGGATGAACCTGTGACCGGACTCCGAGTAAAAATCTTTCAGGAGCACATCAAGCTTCTGCGATCGCAGGAAATCAGCGACCCATGCCACATACTTATCCCGCATATTTATGTAGACAAACCTGCTTTCAGACTTTGCCTGTTTCAGGTCGTATTTCTCAATAACAGGCGCTCTCATGCAGATGATGTTTGCTTCCCTCTCGATGCGGTCGGTGACTGATGTCGGGGCAACATCGCCGTTCTCCATGTTCCATCTCTGCCCCTGCGTAGAGAGCGGGTTGTGGCTCGGAGTCATGTTCTCGCCGCCTGCAGCCTCGCCGTGCTCTTCTTCACGGAGCCAGTACACAAGAGCGCCAGTGGGAGAGGGCTCCTCTGCAAATCGCACAGGAAAGCCCCGCGCAAGGAACACCCGTGCACTCTCAAGCGCAAACTCCCGGGCGCCGATCCTTGTATCATAAGTGATCACCACCGTCCTGCCGCCCATCCCCTGTGAGGTCTTCAGATCGTTGCATATCGCAGCAGTCACGAAATCCGATCTTCTCTGGACAAAATCCTTGTTCACAAATGCCCTGAACCCGGATGTTCCGAATTTTATGTATTTTTTGTTAAATATCCCCTGGAGAAGTTCTGTCAATGCCGGATCATCTGTCCGCTGCGCGAACCGATACAACTTATCAGCGATATTGGCGGCAAGCGATGTCCGAAACGGTCTGTACCGCTTGTCATCGTTAAGCGACGCAATCAGCGGGAGGAGCTCAGCCCTGATGTGACCTGCGATCTCAATGAATTCCGCCCTCTCAAAGAACGAAACGAGCGCGGATATAGCCAGAGCGCGCAGGCTCTCCGCCTCTGCAAGCAACCCCTGTGCTTTTATGTACGCTTCTTTCTTCTTAAGATATTTCGAATCCTGACTGCTATACGTACCAGTTATCTTGTTAAGATCCGAATCGGGATATTCGATTGTCTCAAACCCGTACTGCCCCGGTTCCACAGCAAAAAGCTGCAACGACGCAAAGAGCACAGGCAACTGCTCGGTCGAAAAACCTGCGATATCCTCTCTTATATTTGCCAAAAACTGCTTGCTTACCTGGGTTGCCTCGTCTAAAATAGTCTCGTTGTCTGTTTCCGTCAGCGCGACGATCAGGTCAGAGGTCAGTTCGGATATCTCAAGTTCGCGGGCACGGTGCCCTGTGATGATTGCCCCTAATTCACTAAGGTGTGCCAGTGCCGCAGACTGGTTCTGCGAGAGCGATTGCCACCGCATACCACTATATATAATATCAGTTGGTTCTGTATGTCGTGCCATGTTATGCAAATCCCCATATTGCCTGTAAGTATCTTTAATTACGATTTCATATTATGTTATTGTAAGGTCAAAACTAATAACCACACAGAAAAAGAGGCATATAGACGAGATGCATATAACGGGATGATGACTCAAAGATGAAGTGACGGGAACTACAAAGGGATGATTACCATGAAAAAAGGAGATAAACAAAAGGCAATTCAATATTATACGAAAGAACGCTGGGATAACTGGGTTTCCCGGGTGAAAGAGAGCAATTTCAAGATAGAAGAGGAAGGTGACACCAATACAGCAGTATTCGTTAGCATGATGGATGATGTTGTACTTGCCTGCTTGAAAGTCGTTCACGGACATAAAAAGAAGAAAGTATCCGCAGACGATGCGTTACATGCGATTTCAAGTATTAGCGAGATCGTGCTGGGCGAGGTCGCCCCGATCAACGATGATACCGACATGATGATCCGGTCGCTCCAATCCTCGCTGATCTGCGCACTTGCTTCGTGCGAATACAACATACAGGGCACGTATGACAAAAAGACATCGCTCATCAAGCTGATCAAAAGTGCAATCGAGATAGAGGGTGACAATCAGGAGCAGGCACTCGAATATCTCAGCATGGTCGGCGCACGGGTACTTGGCGGAAAACCAATGCCGGAAATCCTCTTTGACGTACCTGACGGGTTGGTCGCCGAATGGTTGGACGGCGTGGACTCAATTGATGCCGCGATAACCTTTTCAAACGATGATTGATGGATAAATGGGTAACGGTTGGGTGATCTGGGTGTTGAAGGGGGGCAAGATGCGAGAAGTGTGCGGGAGCAAAGAGGGCGCTGGTGGTGGTAGAACGGGGGCTTGTGTTCATGCATGAACCGCGCACACGAACCGTGCTAACCATCGCCGGCTCTGACTCTGGTGGCGGCGCAGGCGTTCAGGCGGATCTAAAGACGTTTGCTGCACTTGGCGTACACGGCGCCTGCGCGATCACCGCGATCACCGCGCAGAACACGCTTGGTGTGCAGAATGTGTTCGAGCTCCCGAAAGATGTAATCACAGGTCAGATCCGTGCGGTGCTCGATGATATACACATTGATTACGTAAAAATCGGGATGCTATCATCCAAAGAGATCGTCCATCTCGTTGCAAGCCATATCTGCGGTATTAACGGCGTTCCTTTCGTGCTTGATCCTGTGATGAGCGCGGAAGCCGGCGGATCTCTGCTAACAGATGATGCGCTTGGAGCAATGATCTTGGAACTGATTCCTGCCGCAACCGTGGTTACGCCAAACGTGTTTGAGGCAGAAGCGATCACCGGCATCAGGATACAGGATACGGATGATGCAAAACGCGCGGCTGCGGCAATCGTCGATCTCGGATGCAGAGCGGCTGTTGTCACTGGCGGACATCTACATGGCACCGATGTGCTCTGCGATGGCAGGGGAGAGGAAGAGTTTCGGCTGATCCCGGGAAACTTGATCAAAGGCGGGACACATGGCGCAGGCTGCACATATTCTGCGGCGATTGCAACGTTTCTTTCGAAAGGACTTGCCATACCCGATGCGTGCATCGCTGCAAAGGATTTTGTTATTCATGCGATTCGGGACGCGCCATCGGTGGGTGGTGGAGTTGCCCCGGTCAACCAGACTAAGCACGGCCTCATGGACGCGGCGCGATACCGGGCGATCTTGGATGTAAACGGTGCTGTAGACTGCATCGAAGCTTGCAAATCATTCGCATCACTGATTCCGGAAGTGGGATGTAACATCGGTACAGCCATTCCGCAGGCGCAGTCGGTAGAGGACATTGTCGCGGTCAGATCGAGAATCGTGAGATTCGGAGGAGCGGCGCGTGCAATCGGACCGTTTGAATTCGGTGCATCATCCCATGTAGCGAGACTGATCCTTGCAGCCATGCGATTCAATCCGGACGTTCGGAGCGCACTTAATATCAGGTATTCAGAGGAGATTATCTCTACCTGCGATGCACTTGGTTATACGATAGCATCCTTTGACCGGGAGGATGAACCGCCGCAGCACCAGACCATGGACTGGGGCACTGCGCACGCAATTGAAGGGGCTGGCTATGTGCCACAGATCATCTATGACCGGGGCGGCACCGGAAAGGAGGCGATGGTGCGGATTCTTGGCAGGAGTGCGATAGAAGTGGCTGGTATTGCCATCCGGATATCCCGGGTCTAATAGATACGCGATTGTTTTTTGTGCATGACGCCCGTGGAGGCTACCATCTCCGAGAAATCATTAATACCCGCGGCAGCATCCATTAATATTGATGACTCATCATCGTGCGATTGTTTTCGATTCATCCGGCACACTGATGCAGATGTACCGGGTGGCAAAGGACACCGGAACCGGGAAAGAGCTCCACAACATAGCATCTCTCAGGCTTGTCAATGAGTCTCAGGCGCTTGTTGCCATTGATATATCGCCGGGCAAGCTCCTTGACTGTCCACCGGACCAGAGCATTCAGCATTTTCTTGCAGAGTATGATATTGCTATAAACATCGGCTGCGCGAGCGAGCGTATCACAACCGATGATGTCAGGCACGTCATGCGGGACACAGATCCCGGTGATGTGCATATCTCGGATCTCAAGGAGGTGGTATTGGCGGTTCAGAAAAGATGCAAGAACGCTTTTTACAGTGGAACCGGGTTTATCATCGATGTTCCCGCGGGAACAATCCCGTACGTGGTCTGCACCGCCGGAAAACTGTTTTCAGGTGCGGAGGATGCGGCAGCACAGCTTACAGAGTGCGCTGATCTCTACATCGCGTCAGGGGATAGTATGAGAAATCTGTCAAAGCTTGCCAGGTATCTGGGCATTCCTCAGGAAAACGTGGTTCCTGTTGCAACTCCTGCGGTGAAGGAACGTCTGATACTGAATCTAAAAAACACCTACGAACACGTGGTCATGGTTGGTGATGAGCTCAATGACCTCCGTGCGATCAGGGCAGCCGATGTTGGAGTGCTGACGATGCAGCAGCGCCGCGATAAATCCCGGAAACTACGTGAGAGTGCGGATAGGATTATTGATAGCATATCCGAGCTTCCGCAGGTACTTAAAGAGCTGAAACTGTGAATGAGTGGCTGGAATACTCTGGATGAGTTTCGGGGTGGCTGGAAAAGTGGTAAATGGTATGGGTGAAAGAGTATCACTGGAAAGCACAAAAAACCATGAAAACAATCGAAGAGATCAACCGGAAGATAAAAGACCACAGCGCCATCGTCCTGACTGTAAAGGAACTCTGCGACCTCGTCCGTTCCGGCGAGTCTATCAGCGTAGATGATGTTGATGTTGTCACCACCGCAACGAGGGGTGTTATGAGCGGGACTCTTGCAATATTATCCATCCCAATCGCAGATCCTGGCGTTTTCTCTCGTGCAGAGCAGGTCTTCTTAAACGGCGTGCCCGCCCATGTGGGTCCATGCCCGAATGAGCATATTGGCATCGTTGATCTGATCATTCACGGAACAGCGCAGAGAGACGGCAGGTACGGTGGCGGGCATCTCTTCCATGACCTGATACGGGGCGCAGAGATCAAGGTGGTGGCAGTGACACCTGAAAAGGAGATTATCAGAACTTTGAGCATCGATAGCATCCCTTCTGCACGTATGCTCACGACCCGCAGCGCATACCAGAACTACTCCGCATTCGTAAACCCAGGGGAGCAGGCGCCCTCAATCTTCTCTGTTGCCGATTTCAGAGGCGGTTGCAAGGAAGCGGTGTTTGGTGGCTGCGGCGAGTTAAATCCGCTTGAAAAAGACCATGGCACCATCGGTACCGGCACAAGGGTGCTGATGAATGGCGCTACCGGCTACGTGATCGGTGAGGGCACGAGAAGCACGCCGGATAGGCGGAATCTCTCCATGACCGCGGATATGCACAGGATGAACGGGTCATACATCGGAGGATTCGCAACCTCTGCTGGTACCGATGTCATTAATTCAATCGCGGTACCGATACCGATCCTTGATGCAGAGATCCTGTCTGCCGCGTCCCGGCTCGACAGTGAGATCGAACTCCCGATCATGGACGTCCGGACGAGAAGCGCGCTCGGAAGAACGGATTATTCGCAAGTCTGGGGCATGGATCCAGGGGTAACGTTTGACCCGACAAGATGCATCCACTGCACCGCCTGTGACGTAGATTGCCCTACCGGCGCATTCGATGTTGGTGGGGGCAGGATCGCTGGCGATCTCTGCTGCAACTGCGGGCACTGCGTGTCCGTATGCAATGGCCGGGCATTCGCAGCTGAGATGGGTGCGATCCCTTTGCACGGGAGAACGATCCCAATCATACTGCGGCATTCGGACCGGAAAGGCGCGATCAAACTTGCGGATGAGCTGAAAAAGCTGATTGAAAGTGGATCATTTCTCCTGACCGAACCTGTCGAGCGGCTTGGTGAACCATGAACCAAATGGGGATTATCCGGACCGTACTTCTTTTACTAATCCTATCTTCAATCCCGATGCCCGTGCATGCCTCCGGTGATGATAATGATGGTGTTATCGAGTTTTTCTATGAAATAGGCTGCAAAAAATGCGAGAAGATGAGACCGATCGTGGAAAATGTTGCTTCCAAACATAATCTCTCGGTTGTGGAGTATGAGATCACTGATCGATCAGGCTTTGAAAGAATGGACAAGTACGGAATCCGGGTCGTCCCGGCGGTCGTGATCTCTGGGCAGGTGACCCTTTATTCGGATTA
>JAYEGZ010000019.1:0-5164 GCA_034659315.1 Methanobacteriota archaeon | reverse complement strand
TGGTATTCTGTGCTGGCATATTTATCACGTATCTTGTCGCTGGCTTTGGGTTGCTTCAGGCGATCGGGCATACCGAAGGTACGCGGGAGACAATCGAAAATATATTGATCACAATCATCGTATTGCTTGGAATATGGCACATATACGATGCATATCATGTTAAAAAATATGATCGATCCTCGTTCAAAACATCCGGATCCACGATGCATTTTATTGAGGATCTGATCAAAAAGGAGAGTCTGGTTGCGATATTCGTTCTTGGAGTTCTCTTTTCGCTTGTCAAAGCTCCGTGCGTTGGTGCGTTGTACCTCTCGATACTGAACATGCTGATCAGGGATGGTGGTGCGTATGGCGTGTTGTATCTCAGCGTGTACAACCTCGGGGTGGTCTTTCCTGTGCTCGTTCTCGGGCTTGCGATGACGCTTGGGATGCAGCCTGAATCTGTGAATCGGTACAAGGACGAACACCGGAGTTCGATCAGGTTTGTGACCGGGGCAATGCTTCTTGCGATCGCGGTGCTGATGGGCGCAGGCGTGGTGTGAGCGATTGGGATCCCTGGGGCGTTTCAAAGCTCTGAAACCGCCGTGTTGGTGAATGCCACAGTCTCAAAGGAGATGGGAGGATGTATGTGTTTAGCTGAGGCGGAAAAACCACGAGATTAACACAAGAAGTTGATAGTCTTTCTCGTGGAAATCTGTGTAATCTTGCGGTTAGCTAAATACAGACCCTTGAAACAGTGCCGCAATCAGCAAATGTCCAGTGAAGAGCGCCAGCAACAGACCGGGGACGATTCTCACATTCCCTCGACCATCCCCCCATCAATCACAACCAGTGATCAATCCGATCTCCGCATCAAACGCCTCGTTAAGCTTGCCCGCATCAGGACCGCCGCCCTGCGCCATCCCCGGCTTTCCACCACCACTCCCGCCGAGTTTTCCACATATCCTGCGCACGATTGCGCCGGCATCAAACCCATTAGTCTGTGCATCCTTGCCTACCGAGACCACAACCTTCCCGCCATCATCGGTGCTGCCTATGAGTGCAACCATGTCGGGGATCCCGCGCAAGCTTCCTGCGATCTTGATTAATTCCTGCATATCCGCATGAGAACTGATATACGACGCGATTCTGACGTTACCGGCAGATCTTGCGCCTGCAACCATGTTATCCACGAGCGCAGATGCAAGTTCCTCTTTCAGCCGGGTATTTTGCTTCGAAAGCTCCTTCCATTCGGTAAAGAACCTTTTTGCGGCACTGGCGAGTTTTTCAGGCGGCACCCTGAGGATCGAGCACGCCTGTTTCAGTATGTGGTCTCGCTCCTGCGAGGCGAGCACTGCTGCGCTTCCCGCTGCAAACTCGATCCGCTCAACACCATCCTGTATCCGCTCGGTGTGCAACAGCTTGATCTGCCCAACCATGCCGGTGTATGGCAGGTGCGTCCCTGCGCACGCCTCCACATCACCGCCGACCCGGATGACCCGGATCTTCTCACCGGGCGGAACGCCACCCTGATACAGACCAAAACCATACTCCTTCTCAGCGTCTACCCGGTCCATCCATCTGGTATGCACATGCCGGTTTTTCGCAACCTCCTCGTTTGCGAGCTTCTCGATCTCGACAAATTCATGATCTGCAATTCGCTTAAAATGAGTTATATCCAGGCGAGCTTTTGTTTCCGACTTTTGCGCACCGGTCTGCCAGATATGATCCCCGAGAACGATCTTTGCGCAGTGATTCACGATATGCGTAGCTGTGTGGTGCTGGGCATGTGCAAACCGGCGTTTCGAATCGATCCTGCCGCTAACAAGATCCCCTCTTCGCAGTGGGTTAACCTCATATCCTCCCTGTTTGGCAATCTCGTGGAGAACAACTCCTGAGACAGATTGCACATCAGTCACATGCAGAACAACATCCGCCGTGGATAGTACTCCGTGATCGGCCGGCTGCCCGCCACCTTCAGGGTAGAAGAGCGTCTGGTCAAGGACAATGTGACCATCACACACATCGAGCACCACGGCCTCAAACGACACATTCTCCGGTTCATCGTAAAACATAAGTTTTGTCGGCGGAATAAGTTTTATCTGGTCTTGGTAGGGCGTTTCCGCTTCAGCTTCCGCCGCTGCCGCAACGGTGTGCGTGCTTGCAACCATCGAGTAGAAGTTGTCCGGGAGGTCTATGGCAGTCTTTTCCGCATCCGCCACCTCCTTTGCAATCTCAGGCGGGATGCCGTGCGTATCATACCATTCGATCAACTGCGATGTTGGAATTGCCCCGGCATGTTTCATTTTCTTAACCGAACGCTCAATAAGCCGCCTGCCTTTTGAAATAACCTGTCTGTACTTAGTCTCTTCCAGATCAAGGATCTCCCGAATTGTTTGTGACCTGTGCGCATACGCGGGATCACTTATCTGGTTTATCTGCATCTCGACCAGCTCTGAAATTGAAATATCGAGTTCTGTCGCGTCCATCAGGCGCAACATCCGTCTGATGACCAGTCGTGCAAGGTAGCCTGCTTTAACGTTTGATGGAACGATTCCGTCACCGAGCATGAACGCAAGGCAGCGGGAGTGATCAACAATGGCGTACACCTTCTCAACCGGCTCTATAATTGATTTAAGCCGTTCCACGTCGATCCCGATCTCTTTTGCCACTGAATTACGCAGTTGATCGAGATCTGTGGTCATGCCAAGATCAAACCTGCCCGACAGGCGTGCGTTCTGTGCAAGCACCTCTGCATATTCAGGATCGTGCAGCGAATGTTCGATTCCTGCATATTCAGTGACTTTGTTTACCATCTCCGGAAATACCGCATCATATATCGTTGGGGACCCTTGCGACGCCCACACGAATCGCTCAAGACCATATCCAGTGTCCACAATGGAATTATTCATTTTAACATACTGTTTCCCCTTGATTGCGATATCGCCGTCCTTGCTCTCGCGCATGTCCATAAAAACAAGGGTTGCGAGTTCGAGACCGTCAACGATCACCTCAAGACATGGACCTGCGTTGCCGCCGCCAGCCCAGGGCTCCTCTTTGTAGGTGACATCGCTGAGCAGCCCGAGTTTGGATAGTAGGCGGTCGCAGTACTCCACAGTCTCATCCTTCCAGTATACTCGATGGTCCTGGTCATTAAAGGCATGATGTGCCATCATCTCAAAATTTGTGAGATGTCTTCCGCTTTTACCAACTGAATCCAGATCATCAAGCCGTATGCATGGTTGCGATATGCATAACGGGTTTGCCGGTGGAGGCACGGCTCCGGACGTGACGTATGGCTGGAAATCAGCGATTGAGGCGATGGTTAAGTAAATGTCGTCGCGCCAGCGTGCGATCACCGGATACCTGTCGATCCGTGCATGATCATTCGCTTCGAAGAAGGAGAGAAACGCCTCGCGCATCTCTGTGAGATTGTAGCTTTTTGAGAATGCCGGGGCGCCTATGAATGAATACTCATCACATGACGCGTCGCCGCAGGTCCCCTGTTCCGCGTTCCTTGTCCAGAAGTGCTCGCCACATTTCAGGCATTTTTTACGTATGAATCCGTTATCTTTGAAATATGAGAGTTGATATTCCTGATCAAACATGTGATTATTCATGCGTCCTGTTCTGATTTAAATGTGTTCCGCGTAAAGATCGGGTGTGCATGGGCACGAAAGCCGCTGGCTGGACTTCGAGGTTATGGAAATGATTTGTGGAGGAGTTCGAGGCGTTATATATTCTTCTGATTAGATCGAAGAAGATGCCTAATCGCTCACCGAAAAATAAAATATTAGAGTTGTCTGATGGCACTCCACATCCCTGACTATTTGACACCTTCAATGGATCCCGGGCAGCTCCTGATGATGCGGGCGACACTTGGGTTGACTATACACGCACGATTAGCCGCCGTCGGGGTACACGGGTTCCGATTCCAACACATCATTCTCGTCCGGCTCATTCTCAGGCATATAGATGACCTCCCCGGTCTCCAGCCGGTATGCAGTCCCGATCTTGCTTCCCTGACCGCCCATGATCTGCTCGGTCATGTTCATCACCTTTATCGTCTCCTTATCCTTGATTATAACCTGCATATTCGGGTCTCCCGGGTTCTTGACGATTGTTACGCTCGCATCAGCGTCAAGCAGTTCCGGCACGTTGTAGGAGACAACAAGCGCAACAAGGAGCGCGACTGCAAAGACCATCGCAGCATCGAAGAGGTTTGCGACGCCACCCAGTGGATCCTCCTCGTCATCCAGAACGATACGCCGCCGGGCCTTCCTCATTTCAAGACCTCCACAACATACTCCATGTCGCTTAAGTCCTGCGTGTACCACTTCTTCTTGATTAAGAGGATGCTGTACGCCACTCCGCCTGCTAGAAGACCGAGAACCGTCGTTGCGAATGCGATAACTAGATTTTCAGCAAGTTGCTGGATGTTTCCCGATGATAAGCCGATCAGCGCAGGACCCATTGGGATCAGTGTCCCCATAAGCCCCAGCATCGGACCGACCCGAGACACCAGTCTCGACTGCATCAGTTCACCCGATATCGTCAGTTCATAGTCCTGAAGCAGCTTCTCCGCCTCAACCGGGAAATTTTCCACGTCAAGAATCTCTGAAATGTCTTTTATGAACCGCTGTACTATGTCGTTTGATCCGCTGCCGGTGAGGGCTGCTGCTGCCCCGTTAAGATCTCCTTTTTCGATCTTCATCTTCGCATCCCTGCAATTTGCCTTGAGCTGGCTTGAATCCCGGCTTCTTTCGGTGTACTCTGATACGAACTGCCCAACCGAGATAAACGACCACGCAATCAGTCCAAGCAATACGAGGACCACAGGGTAGAGCAGCGAACTCGAGATCATGAACATTGTTCCGAATATTCCTGAAGATATATCCATTGTTCCTCCGTTTTAACTCTCCAAATCCTTGAACCGTCTGCGCCTGGCAACCGCAAACCCGATCATGCCAAGCGAAGCCATCAGCGCAAACGAGAGCGCAGTCTCGCCCAGGTTCACGGAAACCGATGAGATGGGTATCGTCTGCGCCTGCATGTACGCAGGGATCACGAGCGGCGAGAGCAGGTAGAATAGCCCGAAGAGGATCATTGTCGTTCCGAGCGTGGAAGGATCCTTGCTGCCGAATCGCTTTGCAAGGAATGAAACAGAGAACGACGCTGCGATGAT
>JAYEGZ010000018.1:3824-5705 GCA_034659315.1 Methanobacteriota archaeon | reverse complement strand
AAAGGTACCCTCGCAGTCATCTGCATCAGTTGCGTCAGGACGTCACCCTGTGCCCTGACTGATTCGCTGCCCTGACGGACATAGTAAGCCCTGCCCTTTTCCCGTAGTTTTATGGGTGCCTGATACGGTCTCAACTCCCCTCCAGGAACCCAGATTACGAGAATCTGTTTGTCTTGGTATATCTCAGGTGATAATACCGGTTGATATTCAGGATCGATGCGCTTACAATTACCCCGGATCTGCTTCTGGATATCATCCATATTCTGATCGTCCAGCCCATGTGGCGGGAGAACCGGCTGCCCCTTTTTATCTTCAATGCCAAAGGATGATGTAACCGCCGTTTAAGTTGAAGAAATCGTTGGCAAAAGCACAGATGCTGTGAATTACGCTCTCCAGAATATGTTTGGACCATGTCTTCTTGAATTCACGCCTCACCGACTCCACAGACCGGGCATGTATCAAATCTTATAGGTTTATGGGCAATATCTTCATTTTAGTACCAGTTTTCTGCCTATTATCCTAAATGGTTGATCGCATATAATGATTATCGGGTTATCCAGAACCGGAGTTGTAGGAATTCTTGAGAGATGGGGGAAGGAGAAATGAGAAGAGGATTGGTTCATAACAATATGGAGTATATACACGAGAAACAACCACAGCCAGAGTCGATATCAAAGAGGTATGAGGAACCATGCTAAGAAAACACCACACACAACTGACAGAAACTGAACTTGCTACCCTGCTGAACCGGGAAACCGAGATCGAAAAAGTGAAACCAGCCGTTTCAGCGATTCTACAGGACGTAAAAACCGGAGGCGACGCAGCGCTCATCGAATACACCGAGCGATTTGACAGCATCCGGCTCTCCGCAATAGAGGTAACAGATGACGCCATATCAGAGGTATTTGACAGAATCGACCCTGAGATGCTCTGGCATCTTGAGACCGCAGCCGATAATATCAGGAGGTTTCACGAGTCCCAGATTGAACCTGACCTCTGGTTGAGCGAAATTACGCCCGGGATCAGTCTTGGGCAGAAGACGACTCCTCTTGACTGCATCGGTGCTTATGTCCCGGGCGGGCAGGCGTCGTACCCATCGACCGCGCTGATGACGATCATACCGGCAAAGGTTGCATCTGTGCCTGAGGCAGTGATCTGCACCCCGCCGATGCCTGGTGGTGATGGGGGTGTGCATCCGCTGACACTCGCTGCCGCATCGATTGCAGGCGCCGATCGGATATTCTGCATCGGGGGCGCACAGGCGATCGCTGCGATGGCTTATGGCACAGAGACCGTGCCTGCGGTCGACAGGATCGTTGGACCCGGTAACGTCTATGTGACCGCGGCAAAGATGATGGTCCCGACCCGGATCGATTTTCCAGCGGGACCCTCCGAGGTTCTGATTATCGCAGACGAGAGTGCATGTCCTGAGTTCATTGCAGCGGACATGATAGCACAGGCAGAGCACGATCCAAACGCCGTATCTGTTCTTGCAACAACATCACAGGCAATCGCCGACCAGACGTTCGAACTGGTTAGGTCAGGGGAAGCAGACGCCCGCAGGTCCGAGATCATCAAGAAGTCGCTCGAACACAGTGCGATCCTGATCTTCGACTCGATAGATGAATGCATCGAGTTTTCAAATACGTTTGCGCCGGAACACCTTGAGATTATGGTGAAAGACTCGCTTGGTGCGATAAACGGCATCTGCAACGCGGGTTCGATCTTTGTTGGCGATTATGCCCCGGTTTCGGCTGGCGATTATGCATCCGGCACGAACCACGTACTGCCCACAGCCGGACATGCACGGGCATACTCGGGTCTGAATGTTGGCTATTTCATAAAGAAATCGAGCATCCAGATCATCGAAAAAGAGGGACT
>JAYEGZ010000018.1:0-3724 GCA_034659315.1 Methanobacteriota archaeon | reverse complement strand
GCATCGCGCCCGCGCATACGTTTGTACGGGAGCATGCCGCGAACCGTCCGCTTCAGGATACGGTCGGGGCGGGTCGGGAAATACGGACCATGTTCTGTCGAGCCCTTATCCATCTGTTCCTTGTATTCTCGAAACGTGGTGGTTTTGGCGCCTGAGACTGTGGTGCGCTCGGCGTTAATGATCGCTATGGTCTCTCCGTGGAGCAGCCTGGATGCAACAACGCTTGCAAGTCGCCCGAGAATCAATCCGTCTGCATCGATAATTGTCTTGTCAGTCATAAAATCACCAATTCACCTGATAATCCGCATATTCGATCCTGCGGGGTTTTTTGCCAGCAATTCTTCGATCGTGAGGCATTCGCCACCGGCATCCGTAATCTTTGCCCGTGCACCTTCGCTGAAGTTAAACGCCCCCACTACCATCGGGTAGCTGACATCACCTGCGCCGAGCACCTTTCCAGGCACAAGGATTGTCTCATTCTCTGCGACGTGCCGGTTGATGTGGCTGAGATTCACCGTCGCATAACTTTTTCTTGATCGTTCCAGACGCCCTGCAATATCTTTCCAGATTAAAGCGCCGTTCTCTCGTGATTTAACTCGTAGATCCTCTATTAGTGTTGCAATCCGGGGATCTGTCTTTTTGTATTGTATTTTGCTCATGTTTCCTCCAAGACTCACACAGATCGGTCTGTGTTCGAACCGGTTTTTTGGGTTCATCCGCCATTGGAATGCGGGAATGTAAACATCAGTATCTGCTGTAGTAAAGGTTTCCGCTTTGTGAGGTGGGTGTCCGCGTTATGCAAGTGTTCACGTCGCATCTCGTTTGGCGGCGTGGCAGAATGGATACGGTCTAATAATGGCTAAACTAATGGCTAAGAATCCGCACCCTCAAACCACCGGATCATCTGCCTAACACCATCCTCAAACCCGACCTTCGGCGCAAATCCAAGCTCCCGGATCCGGGTGATATTGGCATAAAGCGTATTCACGTCGCCAGCCCACGTCTTGCCGCCGTAACGTATCTCGGCATCAGGCGATATGATCGAGACCATTAGCTCTGCAAGCTCCTTGATCGATGTCGGGCTGCCACCTGCTGCATTGTACACTCCGTGCCCGTGCTCTGCCACCATCACAAAAGCGTCAGCCATGTCAGAGACGTAGCAGTAGTCTCTGATCTGCTCACCGGTGCCAAGAACCTCGAGAAGCGTAGGATTTGTGCCCAGTTTCTGTATAAAGTCGTACATCACGTATCGCGGCTGCCTTGGCCCATAAGTGTTGAATATCCGTATCGCTGCAAAGTCGAGCCCGTACGTTTCCTTAAATGCGATCCCGCACCGTTCGCCTGCAAGTTTTGATGCGCCGTAAGGCGAGATCGGATGCAACGGATGGTCTTCGTCGATCGGTGTCCGAATCGGCTCACCATATACGGCAGCAGTTGACGCATACACGATCTTTTCCACGCCCGAAACCCGGCATGCATCAATTACGTTGAACGTGCCAAGTGCGTTTGTCTCGAAGTCGTATCTCGGATCTTCTGTCGAATGTGGCACCGATGCATTCGCGCCGATATGAAAGACTACATCGATATCCGCATCATTGATTGTTTTTTGGATCAGACCCGCGTCCCTGAGATCGCCTTTCACGAATGCGGCGTTTTTGGGCAGGTTTGTTTCCTTTCCGGTACTTAAGTTGTCCAGTGCCGTTACCGCGCACTCGCCCGTGAGCTTGTCGACTATGTGGCTTCCTATGAAACCAGCCCCGCCAGTCACCAGAACGTTCTTTCCTTTGATCATGGTATTTGAATCTGGATTTGGTTGCTACGCATCATATATCTTTACATCGATCACCACATGCAAAACCCCCGGCGCATATTTCTTGACGGTGCGCCGATCGATTATGTCCACGCTGCGCCCGCACGCCTGCGCTGCGTCTTTGATGCGCCGGATTGGTCGCTGGTATGTTAGCGCTTCAGGAGTGCCTTCATGATAATGCATTATGCCACCGGATCTTGCCGCACAAAGCCCTACTACGAGTTGTTCGTGCGTAACATCAAGATAACCCATAATCACCCGATCCGCGACGTTTTCCGGGGCTTTGATTGCACAATCACCATGCACCGGAAGAACGACCCCCTCTACTTTGTTGATCCTGACATTTTCTATGAGATATTGATATGAGGTCTGGTTTAGTTCGATCGCAATAACCTTTTTCGGGCGCGAGTGAACCGCAATCTGGATCGAAAAATAGCCGATGCCGGCAAACATGTCAAGGACAACCTCGCCATCGCACAATTTACCCATCCGCATCCTTTCTACGAGATTTCCTTGCGAAAACATGATTTTGCCGGGATCGAGCCTGAAGTAGCAACCATTTTCCTTGTGGGTGGTTTCTGTTTCGGGCTTGCCTGCGATCACCTCGCAGACCGGCTCACGGAAGCGTCCTGCAACGCCCCGGTTCCAGAGCACGGTGCTGCATCTTGGATACATCGCAAGAAGCGCATCCCCGATCGCATTTGTCTGGTGCTTCAGCGCGTCCGGGATGCTCACAAGGATCACGGTGCCAAGAATCTGCCAGCCACGCGGGAGCAGCTTCGCATCTTCGGGCGGCAGGTGGAGAATGTCGCGCAGGTTTGTGGATGTCATGGTTTGGTGGCTTGGCGGGGGTCGGACGTTGGTTGGATATAACCCAAATTTTTCTGACGTATTCTGCCCATCGTTTTCAGATCTGGCATGCAAAGTGTACAATAATCGTGGCATACGATACAATTGGCGAAGTAAGGCTGTTCATGCAGTTATGTGTGATTCCAGTCAGGTTTGTATCTGTATTTGCCCGATTTTTTTGGTTCGTACTTGAAATGGAAATATATCATCCAGATTTCCAGTAAAAATGTAATCGTTACGGCATTTTTGTATATTATCACTATCTCGTATTTGAGCGGCTCTCTTTTCGATAAACGATGCGTTGTCGGGATCGAGTTCTATTCCAAGAGAGTTTCGTTGTAATTGCTTTGCGGCAACAAGTGTCGTTCCTGTGCCGGCAAAGGGATCGAAAACCATATCGCCGACGTTTGAAGAGGAGAGGATTATTCTGGCGAGTAGTTTGATGGGCGACTGCTGTTTATGCACGCGTTCCCCATTTTCAAATCTGAGCGGCTCATCTCCGGCAAAATAACCGGAGGTTAACTCCCTGATGTCAGACCACACATCGGTTACATACATGCCATTCGGGCGGCGATGCTTCTCAGTTACAAGCAGGGGCGGATCAATCCGTAATTTATTGAAAACCCGCGGCGTTTTGCCCTTTGTGGCAAATGCTATTATCTGGTGGTGTTTTCCAAACCGTTTTGTAGAGGGGATTGCAGACGTTTTCTTCTTCCAGATGACCAGATTTTGAAATGTCCAGCCGGTCTGCCGCAGAGTTTGCAATACAAATTCCGCATTCTTCTCTCGCTGCATAAAATAGATCGCACCGCCCTCTGAAGTGTGCTTAAAAATCAAATTGCAGACCATGTTCATCCATCCCCAGTATTCTGATTCGAGCATATCGTCATTATGCATAGAATATGCCTTATTCTGGTTAAATGGAGGATCCAGAAAGGTCAGGTCAAACCTTTCAGATATATCTCCCTTAAGAAATTGTTCACAATCACCGGTAATTATCTCGTATCTCATGTTATGCACCACTTTTCAAAATAAACGGTATTTTACTTTTGCGTCTGTCGAACT
>JAYEGZ010000017.1:3712-5724 GCA_034659315.1 Methanobacteriota archaeon | reverse complement strand
ACGGAACTGAAAAACCCCATCATCTTTTTATCCGTGTACGCCATTTATAATAATAATGTACCCGTTTGTAGATGTTATTTCGAAACTTGAGAAGAGGTCTCGAAGATATCAGTTCTACCGGCAGCTATTAAGTCTAATTGCGTTCTTTCTGCTCTGTTATGCACTGCTACTCAGTCTCAGCGTGCCAACCGTCTTTGCACAGTACAGCGCCTATGATTTTATGCTGCTCGGGCTTCCCGTACATGTGAAACTATTATGCACCGCTGCAATCGCTCTTGTTCCGGCGGTTGTTTTCTCATTTTTAATCCGCAAAAAGCAGGTAAACGTCATCAAGACGATTGAGAGTAGATACCCCATGCTAAAAGAGCGACTTCCGACCGCTTATGACAATGCAAGCACACAGAACATCATTGTGCACGATCTGTTGGTGGGCGTGTCTGGCGACATCTCATCAGTCAAATGGTCGAAGATCATCAGCAAAAACGGACTCACCATGTTGGTAATGGCATCCGTTCTGCTGGCTGGCGTTGTTTCTTTTGCATCGTCTCCGGATGCGCCCCGCCTTATGACGCCGGAACAGGTCGAGTCCGCGATCACGCTAGCAGACGAGGATGAACGCGAGGCGGCTGCTGATGAGGAGCGTTACCAGCAGATGCTCTCTGAACTCGGCTACGAAACTGGTTCAGGCGATAGTGAGATCGCACAGATATACGGGAAACCGTCGGTTGCCGTTATCGAGGGGACGAGTATCGAACTGATGATGTTTTCGGATGCCGGCGTCGGGCAGAGCGCACGCAGGACAGAAAGTGACCAGGTGAACTTTATATCAGGAACCGTGTACGCTGCAACCCCGGTCTCATCCGAGACCTACATCGACAAACTTCCAGAGGAGAATCGAGACCTGATCAAAGCGTATTTCATGACGATGGCTGAGGCGGGTTAATGATCGGACGGTAATCAGATGCTGTTTGCAAATCAGAGTCTGGCAATGTGGGCGTTTTTCTTAAGCGTAATCCCGTTAATAATCGTGTATCTGCTCAGACCGAAGGCAAAGGACGTGTTAATCCCGTCCATCATCTTTATCACCGCGGTAACACAACAAAAAAAGAAATATGCAAGGGTGTTAAGCAAGCTCATCAAAGATCCTCTATTTTTAATCCAGTTACTCATCCTGCTATCACTGATTCTTGCGATAGCCGCGCCTTACGGAGTAAAACGCATGGAAGTTAGCGGAGAGTACACCGTGATCATTCTGGACGGATCTGCAAGCATGCAATCAGGAAACAAGTTAGATAAAGTTATCGAGATCGCAGAAAACCATCTCACCGCGCAGAACAGTATCATAATCGCAGAGAACGTTCCTATACTTGCTTTACGCGGCGGGGACGTGGAAGCAGCAAAAAACGTGCTTGACAGCCTACCTGCGACTGCAACGACCGCGGACCTTTACCAGGCGATCACGCTTGGCAGCACGCTGTTGACCGATGGGGGCGGCAGGATCCTTGTTATATCCGATTTCACGAACTGGGATGGTGAAGACCCACACATTGCAAAAAAACTTGCAGAAGGCGATGGAATCGATGTATCGTTCATGAGTGTCTCGGCTGGGGAAAATAAGATTGCCATAACTGGCGGATGGTTGTCACCCGTCGATGATAAATATCAGTATACCTGTATTATAAAGAACTACATGAGTTCTGCTGCGAACGTGGCAGTTGACGTCATGTACAGCGGTAAACAGTCAGCAGACACGTACGATCTGAAGATCGGGGCACACGACAGCGAATACTTCTCGCTCAAGGACATTTGCACCGGGACAACCGAGATAACGCTCCACCCGGACGATGATCTGATGGTTGACAATCGTGCGCACATCGTCGTGCCATTCCGGCAGACCCGGAGCGTGCTATACATATCCGACTATGAAAATTCCCCGTCGGCAACCGTGCTAAAATTGTTGCCGTCTGTTGATGCGGTGTTCCGGGCGCCCGGCGCGGGCGGGCGGGTTTTGC
>JAYEGZ010000017.1:0-3612 GCA_034659315.1 Methanobacteriota archaeon | reverse complement strand
GGGTGAACTTTGATGGCGGACATCATGAGCGTGATGAACCTCCTGGACATAACCGCTATAACTGGCATGATGTTTGTAGATCAGATGGTCCTCTATGCAATCATCCCTATTCTCCTGATTGGTGCGTATTATCTCAAAAAAAGCACAAAAAAGATACTTGTACTGAGCAGGATGGTTGTTGCAGCTTTAATCATCATCGCACTTGCAGCCCCTTACACCCTGACAACATACACGATAACCGATGCTGAGCCGACCATCACGGTCATCGATGACCGGTCCACAAGCATGAATCTCTTCAATGCGACTGTTGCAGACCAGGTATACAGTGTCATACACGACCGCAATCCGTCAGCGCAGGTCAAGACATTCTCAGGAGATCAAACACCGATTGGAGATAAGATCATGCAGTATGCCAGGGGAAACGACCATATCGTCCTTGTGAGTGACGGGAACAGTAACTGTGGCGCCGAACTGGCAGACGCGGTCTCAGTCGTCTCCGGAACCAATACAACGGTTTATCAAATCAGCCAGTCCCCTGATCACAACGATGTGAGCGTCAGGGTCGCCGGAAGCAAGAACGTGATTGTTGGAAACAAGAACACGTTTCGGATCGTGGTGCAGCAGGCTGGAGCGCACGCAGCGTACGAACTGGCGGTCAAGGTGGACGATGAGGTCATATATCACAGCGAGATCAAGCAGTTTGACCGGACAAAAATCCTCCCGATCACCCATGCGTTTTCCACACTCGGCACCCATATCATCTCTGCGAGCGTTACTCCGGACACCGGAGAGGATGATCATTTCCAATCGAACAACGCCTTTGATAAGTCGGTGTACGTCGTTCCGAAGCCTGCGATCCTGCTGATCACTGATGAGGAGTCAAATCTCAGGGATACGGTCTCTGACCTCTATGATGTTACTGTGAGTGGCTCAGGATCTGCCGTCCAGGATAAGTACAAAGCAGTCATCCTTGATGACCGGTATATCGAGTCGATGCTGCCGGACGATCTTAAAGCGCTCCGTGATTTTGTGAGCGATGGTCGCGGGCTGGTCGTTGTCGGCGGAGACCGGTCGTACGACCGTGGCAACTATCTGGACTCTGATTTTGAGAAGATACTCCCTGTCAAGTCATATCCGAGTGAGTACTACGGCAGGAACGACGTCGTGTTTGTCATGGATATCTCTGCAAGCACGCTTTCAGATATCATCGTTGGTACCGGGGTCAAGTTCCTTGATTACGAGAAAGCGCTGGTGATCGACATCCTCGATGACAAGGACTTTATGGATGACCGCGTGGGCATGGTTGCTTTTGGTGGAAAAGCGTACGAAGTGTCTGGTTTGACATATCTCGGCGACGATGCTGCAAGAGAGTCGCTGAAAGAGACGATAATGACGATAGAGCCGAAAGGAGAGATCACAACCACGCTGGATCAGGGACTGGCGATGGCAGAGGAGATGCTCAGTAATTCAGTCGGCTCAAAAGATGTGATCATTATATCAGACGGCAACATCGACATGGGCATCTATGAGAGTTCGCGCTCGGTTGCTGCCCGGATGAATGACGCAGACACAAGGATGCATTTCATCCATGTGATGAGTTCACCAAACAACATTGTGACCAAATTCGAGGATCTTGCCCGCGATGTGGACGGCACGTATCAGCAGACCACATATCCTGCATCAGTCGCAATCTCAACCACCCAGCCAGACCGAGAACCCGCACCAACGCCAACGCCACCGCCCGAGGAGTCTGGCACATACACAGTCTCGACATTCACAAATAAACACTTCATAACCGAGCACCTTGACATCTCAGCCACGATCACCGGCTACAACGACGTTACATCAAAACTCGGCGCAAAGAGGCTTGTTGTGACTGATGAAGGAAAGCCAATCGTCTGCGCATGGAGATACGGGCTTGGGCGGGTCGTTTCGTGGAGTACGGACAACGGCGGCAAGTGGAGTTCCACGCTTTACACCGGCAACAACTCGCAACTGATCTCGTCGGTGGTCAACTGGGCGATCGGCGATCCGAGATCAGAGGAGGGCATCGTCATAGAGGCAGATGATATATCATTGGGCGACGTCTGCGAGATCACCATCATGTCAGATACTATACCAAACATGGTGTTTGGCGGCGATGCGCTTGATATCTCAAGAATTGCTGAAAATACATACAAAACGAGCATCGATCTGGATGCAGAGGGCGTTTACTACCTATCGGACTATGGGATCGCGGTGAACTATCCGGTTGAGTACAGGGATGTCGGGATGAACCCGGACGCGGAGAAAATCATCCAGTTGCACGGCGGAAGGGTGTATAACGAGAGCGAGACTGATATGCTGCTCACCGATGTGAAGCGGAGATCGGTCAGAACTACGTATGCGCCTGTGAGTCAGAAGACCTCGTTCATCCTTGCAGCGCTCGCACTGTTTTTAATTGAGGTGCTTGCCAGACGGGCGCTGGAGATTGTGCGGCGGAAGGATGAGTGAATGGGTGTGGAACACAGATATCACCACCATCCAGTCATCCGGTTATACTCGCCACTCTTTCCTCTGGCACCAAAAAACCACAAACGGAGCACCCAGCCGCCCCCACCACCCGAAAGGTTGAAATAATATACGATGCAAAGAAATAGTACTTTATTGGTGACCCACATGAACCGGAAACAATCTTCTGACATAACAAGTACCACCATCGAAGATCACACAAGTTATCAGAGTACGCTTGCCTTTATTCTGCTCACTGACGTGGTTGATGGCACATCCATCCGCGAAGACGCCGGTCGCCTCGGTGAGATGGAATTCAATGAAAAGATCAGGAACGTGATTGGGTATACGTTTCTAAGACGGGTGCTGGATGAACTACATGGTCCGAAGGTCGGATCGGGCGATCTCTCGGAAAAACCAGAGAATCTTACCGACAAGCAATGGGAGTCAATCATAAAGCGATCAGATATGAAATGGGACAACTATCGCAAATATACTTACGATTTCGAGAAGGATAAGTGCAAAGGGTTCTTTTCATCCGGTCAATCTGGTAAACGGGCTGAAGTGGAGATGTTTCTCGCCGAATACACAGATGCGGTACATTCTGACGTGGGGGCACTAATATACACAAAAGAAGGCGAGAAAATACCGCTTTCGCATGGGTTATTGCACCGGATCGACACGATCTTTGAACTAGATAAGAAACCGGGCGTGCTGCTGACCGAACGGATGCGAAAGAAGAGTTTTGGGGAGCATATAAAACGGGCTGAACGCGACCTTTATGAGAAATAATCGCCAAGGTGATATGATGAAACTGGAACTGCAAAATATAGGTGGATTTACAGGTGTTCATACGTTCGATATCCAAAAAGGGATCAATCGCATCACTGCGCCGAACGCCAAAGGAAAATCGAGCTTGCTGCGAGGACTACAGTGTCTTGCCAGCGATGATGAGGCTGTATTCCGGGACAGTTTGAATGACGACAATGATGCGGGTACCATCAAGCTTGATAACGAGTATGTGCGCAATCTACGACGTGTAAATAACATAGTGCAGGCAACTCAGGCGGACGACCGCACATTCTTTGATGAGAATAGCGAATGGCGCAACGCAGAGAAGAT
>JAYEGZ010000016.1:0-5741 GCA_034659315.1 Methanobacteriota archaeon | reverse complement strand
CCCATGAACTCTGTTGTGCAGACCGGCGTGAAGTCTGCCGGATGCGAGAAGAGGATCACCCATCCTCCCTTGTAGTCAGAGAGTTTTATCGGTCCGTGAGTGGTCACAGCCTCAAAGTCAGGGGCAGTCTCTCCCAGATGAAGCATCGGGCGTGCTTGTGTCTGTTCTGTTGTGGTTTCTTCGTCCATACTCATCACATCGTCCTATTCAGTCATTTCAGTTGTTTCAGCGAATTCCGAAACATGGCAACACCAGGGGCGCCTGAAGTCATGAACACGACCTCAAGCGTCTCCACAATCTCCTCTTTTGTTGCTCCGTTGTTGATTGCGTTTCGCATCTGCGATTCCACACAGGGCTCACACCGCTGTGCTGCAACCGAGGCGAGAGCCATCAACGTTTTCACCTTAACAGAGAGCGCACCGTCCTTCAGTATACCTTCATCGCACTTTTGGTACATCCTGAGGAAGGATGGGTCGATCTCTCCAATCGTCTTCATGATATCAGGGGTGAACCCGATCTTCTTGCTTATGTTCTCTACAATCTCTTTTCCCATTGTTACATACCTCCTATTTCCTTCACAGTCTCTTACAGCCTCTTATCAACTCCGCCGCTGGTGGTGTCGCATTCCGGGATGTAGCAGCTAACATCGATAAAATCACATTTCTCGCCGCACGACGGACACTGTTCCGGCGGCACGTCCGCTTCCAGCGTATATCCACAGTTTGAGCATTTCCAGTTGGTCATGTCATTAACCTCCTGACATCTTCAGCAGCCTGCGAAGTTCTCTGCCTCGTGCTCGCCGCAGAACCAGCACGTTTCAGGGTTGTCGCCTTCGACAAACGTCATCTGCCCGCATGTGAGACATGCAACCTTATTGTCATGTGAAACTTGCGTTCCAGGTGGCAGTACCGAAACGGTTCCGGTGACTTCCCATAGCCCGTGCAGGTTACAGCGCGAGACCGCCCGCAGTTTGACAGATCCCACGTTATCAAGCCGGATCGTGAAGACAGTCTTTGGCTCGGTTAGTTGCGGCGTCAGGTCTATTCGTGCCAGGAATACGTCCTCTGTATACAGTTCGATCCACTGTATGTAATGTCCTGGATCATTCGGATGTTTGAGCATCCCGCCGACCTCTACTTCGATATCAAATGGCTCCCGTGCCGCAACCTTGACAGGAATGCTGATATGCGGCAGGTGCTTCTTCTCAAGTTCGGTCAGGTTCATCAGGTTCGCTGCCCTGTTTACTCGCAGAAACTGCTCATCAATAACTTCTTCGACCATTGTTTACACCTCCTTCTATTTATTCAACGAGTTTGAAAAACTCCTTCCCAACACCACATGACGGACACTTCCAGTCGTCTGGCAGGTCAGAAAACTCCGTTCCAGGTTCAATTCCACTCGTTGGGTCGCCCCTCTCCGGGCGGTACAGGTATCCGCACGTCGTACATCGATAGTTCGTCATAGTGTATCCTCCTTTTACTCAAACAAGATCCATCGGAACACCACAGCAGACGAGCTCTCCGTCTCCTTCCTCCATTACCTGAACAACGTTCCCACAGATACTGCATTCGTAAACTTCTCCTTTAGCTGTCATTATACACCTCCTATTTCAGTATTTCACACTTAATCTCAAAGTACTCTCTCGGATGATCACATGCCGGGCATTTTCCAGGCGGTTCCTTGCCCTCGTGCACATATCCGCACTTCCTGCAGATCCAGATGACATTTGTATCCTTCGTAAAGACCGTATCGGTCTCGACATTTGCAAGCAGTTTCCTGTACCGCTCTTCGTGATGCGCCTCTGCAACCGCTATCGATCGAAGTCTGCGGGCAATCTCGTCCAGCCCTTCGCTTTCTGCAACGTCTGCAAACGCAGGATACATCGTCGTAGTCTCGTAGTTCTCGCCAGCGATTGCGGCGACGAGGTTCTCAGCGGTGGTCCCAAGCGTAAGCGGTGCTGCAGCTTCAACATTGATCTCATCAGGTCTTTCAGGAATCTCCTGCCGGAGTTCATCGATCATCCTGAAGAGCCACTTCGCATGTTCCCTTTCGTTCTCCGCTGTCAGAAGGAAGATATCCGAGATCTGCTCAAAGCCCTCCTTCTTTGCAACCTTTGCATAGAACGTGTACCGGTTCCGAGCCTGACTCTCGCCGATGAAGGCTTTTGTCAGGTTTTCAAGCGTCTTTTCCATGATTTCTATCTCCATTCACGGTTGTCAGAATCAAAACAGCAGCACCTCATACCCATCCTCGATGTAGCGCCCGACACTCGGATGTCCGCCCATCTCATTACACAGTGCCAGCCCCTGCTCCAGGGCAGACTCCTGAGACGCGGTCTGATTTGAACATGCCTCGCAGACACAGTCGATCAGTCCTGCGTCCAACACTTGCTTGTACAGGTTTGCGAAGGGCTTGCTCTCGTCTGCAAGCTCCGCAACCTGCATGGTGGCAGTGCCTTCAATTACGACCTTAACCTTAAAGCCCTTCTCTCTCATGTCAAGAGCGTTTAAGAGGACGTGGGCAAAGCACATCGGATCGCCGTTGAATGCGAAGAGTGCAACCTTTCGCTCTTCCATGACTCTAACTGCCTCCCGGATTCACGTTGTATACTTCGGTAACCGTAACAGTGACGAGGTTCCTTGGCGCTGGAAAACCCATCTTGGCAAGCTCTTCCTTTGCCGCGTCAAAGGCAGGTCCGCTATCTGCAAGCGTTGCGGTTCCCTTGAGCTGATATCCGGATGCAGTCTCTGCGTCCACGATGTCGATTGCGACCCTTGGGTTCTCCATGAGGTTCTTTCTCGTGTGTTCGGAGAATATATCCGCAAACCGGATCGTCTGCTCATCAACGATCTTAAAGCTGCCTTTTGGTGAGACATTTGGCATGCCATCTTTTGATGCCGTGGCAACCGAGCCCCACTGTATCTTTTCAAGAACCTTCTTTACGTCATCTGTGATCTTATCCATCTCACTCACCTCCTAACTCTTTTCGGAAAGTGCTCTTGCGATGCTCTCGCCAAGTTCCCGGGACTCCTGTTTTATCTTGCCGGTGATCGCACCTGATACCTGCAGCCCGGGTTCTATCACATCCATGCCCCATCCCTTCATGGCATCGATTATGATCCCGACGGCTTTCGGGCGGGTTGCGTAAGGTCCAAATGCTGCCCCGACCTTGCCAGACAGATCAAGGCTTTCAGCCTTCTTAAGTAGTTGCTCCACAAAGACGACCGGTTTCATCTCATACGTTGATGAGCCAATCGCAACAGCCTCTGCCGAGTCCATGATCACAAGTGCGTCATCCACACTCGTTGTGCTCCTACCGCCAGGCACATCCTCGGTCACGTTACCGAGCAGTATCACTTCAGTCTCAAGACCCTCAGACCTTGCCCCGTCATCCACCTGTTCTGCCATCTCTCCGGTGTGACCGGTTCCGGTTCCGTAGATTACAGCCAGTTTAACCAATTACAACACCTCCAATGTGTATTTACAGGCTGTTTGAGGAATCCACCTGCATCAGCGGTCAAACACCCTGATACGCGCGGGATATGTACGTTCTAAGCGCGCTTCACCCCCCCTTTACAATACAACTTTAAAAACTTACCGTTCGAATATCGTCAAGATTTTATGGGTTTAAGACGATATTCGCAAAACCGCCGCCCGATATTGATTGTGATGTGCGAATAAGCCACCAAAACGCTTATTAGGGATCGGATAATTGAGTACCTGAAAGGTGGTCAAAATGGCTGAAGAATACAAAACCGCACATGAAGAAGCAACGCAAGACGCAATTGGCGAGATCGAGGAACTCAAGATCGAGATCGTTGAGATGCTGAAAGATGCGGCAGTTAAGTTCCCTGTGAAGAACGTAAACGAGCTTAAGAACCTCTTCCCACCGGGAACCAAGCTGGCATGCAGGGTCGGTGGCAAAGAGACGCATTTCGATGAACTCGCGGAGACGCTCAACATCGATGATTTTCCGCTCGAAGATGCATCGGCAGTTGCGTCAAAGATACTCTCCAGATGCTCCATAACGTAGGTGTGGGGCATCTCTAATTTTTTACGGATTGGATTATGGATTGGGCAAAGGAGGTGCAAAATCATGGCAGACACAAAACCAAAACTCGTAATCGTCTACGGCACAGGGACGAACAATACCAGAGCTGTTGCAGAAGGCATAGAGATCGGAGCACGGGATGAGGGTGTTGACACCGCTCTCTTGAATGTTGCAGATATTCCAAAGGAAGAGATCGTTGCAGAGATCACAAGTGCACAGGGAGTCGCGATAGGCTCACCCACATACAACAGAAAGCCGATTGCTGCGATAGTAACGCTTGTAGAGATGCTGAAAGATGTCGATATGGGTGGAAAGGTCTGTGCGACCTTCGGAGCTTATGGACACAGTGGAGAAGCTCCAAAGACTCTCAAGCGGGTGCTCAAACCCTGCAACATGGAACAGATGGAGGTTCTGCGGATCCTCGGAAAACCATCAGGTCCCACGCTGGATGAATGCCGGGAGTATGGTGCACAGATCGCAAAAAATATGCTTGATAAATAATACGATTGATATGAGTGAAAATAATGTTAAGCGAAACAATGATGGAACGCCTGAATGAACAGGTCAACAACGAGATCTATTCAGCGTATCTATATATGTCGATGTCTGCCTACAGCACGTACACCGGGCTGAAAGGCTTTGCCAACTGGTTCATGGTACAGTATCATGAGGAGATGTCACATGCGATGAAGATATACGACTACATCAATGATCAGGGCGGGCAGGTGTTGCTTGCTGCGATAAAGGAGCCGCAGGCAGTGTTTGAGTCGCAGCTTGATATGTTTGAGAAGACCCTTACGCACGAGAGATTCATCACAGGATGCATCAACGATCTCGTGGACCTTGCGATTACGGAGAAGGATCACGCCACAAACATCTTCCTCCAGTGGTTCATAACCGAACAGATCGAGGAAGAAGGGAATGACAACGATATCATCGCCAGATTAAAGATCGTTGGAGAGGATGGTAACGGACTCCTCATGCTTGATCGGGAACTCGCAGCACGAGTATTTACGCCGCAAACGTCGTCTGTTGCATGAAACTGAACTGTTCCATCGACAAGATAAAGAAACTTACGTCCGGGGAAGCTAAAAAGATCCTTGATGACACCACTAAAGGTGCATTCCAACTGCTGGACGTGAGACAGCCCCGTGAATACGAGGTAGGGCACATTCCCGGAGCGAAATTGATCCCGCTCGGGGAACTTGAGTACAGGTACGGAGAACTTGACAAGGACCTGGGAATCATTTTGTACTGCCGAACTGGTCACAGGAGCATGGCTGCAAGCATCCTCCTCTGCGGTCTCGGATTTGAGGAGGTATACAATCTCGATGGGGGGATCCGTACATGGGACTACGAGGTCGTCAAAGGAACTACCAAAGATACCTTGATAACAGGGGGCGAGGAGACTTTTGACGTGCTGATAGTTGCGCTCATGCTCGAGAAGGGTGCACTCGAGTTCTACACAAAGGCGCAAAAGCGCGTCAAAGACAAGAAAGCGGCTGAGGTCTTCGAGAGACTTGTTGCGATGGAAGATACACATCTGCAGAGGCTGTATATGCGGTATAACCAGTTGCTCTGGGAGATGAAGTCGCTTCTCGGTGCTGTGGATGAGTTGCCATCGCTCGACCAGTTGAAGGATAAACTCTCCACTGCCTACATGGAAGGCGGCATGAGGATCAATGAGGAA
>JAYEGZ010000015.1:7259-20131 GCA_034659315.1 Methanobacteriota archaeon | reverse complement strand
AGTTAATCCGTGGCTGACAAAAGTTTTTAGCCACTGATTAACACCGATTTCGCAGATTAAGCGTTACTGGTTCAGCGATGTGACCTTGCCTGATATCACTCTGCCTCAACAATCTCTCTAAGCCGCTCAACCGATATATTCTCAGGTTTCCTTGCAGCAGCAGGCGCCTCTTCGTAAGGCAGTTCTGCAATCGCGCTGGCAAGTGCCGGAAGCATCTTATACTCCTTCTGGATAGAGTAAAACCCAGGACGAGCCCCGCCGCCACGGTCTGCACGGCATCTCCTCGGATCACCAGGAACAAAGCCCCGTTCCTTGATAAACGCACCCGGATCGATTTTTCGGATGGTATTGACAAGTGCCTGAACGGTTGCCTCCTCTCCGTGTATGAGCAAACCGTAGCAAGTTTCCTTGATCGTGACATCGGCATGAAGCTCGTAGATCAAGAGATGCATCTCGCTTGGCAATTCCGATGAAAGCACAACGAGTCTGGTGATTTTACCCAAAATCTCACACCTCCGTTACGTAAACAACATCCCCTTCCCCAATATCTCGCAGTTTCTCGAGATCGATAACTCTTCCAATGACATTTGTGTAGGCAAATTTCTCGCCGGATGGTCCGTATCGGGAATCGTCGGTGAGTTTCACGCCGATCATCTGGGCGTACATCGCAGCCTGACTTGTAACACCGATTTCACCGGCTGGTACGATCTCTTCCGGAACGTTCTCTGGCATGATCTCTTTATTGACCTCCGGCACCTTGAATAGTCGCGTATTCTCGTATGATGTAAAGACAGGAAGCGCGCCGATAGGTGATTTAAGAAGTCCGAGAGCATGTCTGAAGAAACCGATCGTAGTCGGGGCAAGATCATCATACAGTTCGATCTTCAGGAGATTATTCTCGGAAACGCCGCGTACGGTGACCTCTTCAGCCCCTACAATCTCCAGTGTGGTCTCAGGGGTCTGTTCCACGACTATGTCGTTGTTCGCAACCTCGCCCTCGCGATGCATGGTTATGCCGCGTCCCAAAAGCTCCTCTTCTGCGCTTTTTAGCGTTTTCCCAAGCAGCATGATGCGTTCCGGGCGAATGTCCAGTGCAATGGCATGATCCTTCTCTATGAGCTGGATCAGTTCCATGCCACGACTTACACTACCGACCACCGAATGGCTTGGGGATGAGGTTTTGTCGAGTTTTGATATGTATATGCGCCCGAGTCCGGCGCCGACAGATCTGACCGATATTATACTGGCTTTTCTCGGCTCTTTCTGCTCGAAAGGACATTCCTCACCCTGCAGCGATTCTATGGATGCGAATGAATGCGCGATGGTATTGAATGTCAGTGTATTGTCCTTTGCCGATGCCAGAAAATGTTCTGCACCGTACGGGGCACCGGGAGACAAATCGACCACGGCGTACGTGAATATGCGCATCCCCTGCTCGAGTTTAGTCGAGAGATCGGTTGTCACAATCTTGTCCATAACAGACTCCCACCGCTCGACAGGAGCGATTCCTGTGATTGAATCGCCCGTGGTCAGGGAGTCAACGACGCCTTTGCCGCTCACAACCCTGCCAATGATGCCGCCATCAGCGGGCGTACCATGTACCGCGGTGTGCAGTTGCTTTGATAGGACCAAATACGTATGATCCGCGTCATAGCCACCCGTGCCAAGTAGCACGTCCCAGCGCGTGTATTCACAGTCCTTGTGCGATGGTGTGATTTCCGTTTTAAACGGACCGAATGCGATAGCCTCTCTCCCGGTCCACCTGACCCGGGAGGTCGCGATCTCTGATTGCACATCATGCCAGACATCCTGATATGCAGAGAGTTCGACCCCGATATCGCCTTTTGTCGTGCCGATCAGGTACTCAGCCGTGGCTTTCTTTGACTCCTCAGTCCCCTTGATAATGGCAATCGCTGTACCTTTATAGGGAACCTTTACACTCTTTAAAACGTCTGCGAGTGTGGAATCATCCGCAACCACGAGCGGATCGTTGTCAAGTTCGATTTTGATCATCAGTCATACATCTCATCGCGTTCGCCTGCATCGAGTTCTGCAACAATGGTCTTCACATCACCGATACTGATGACCTTGCCGTTTCGCATCAGTGCTGCACGGTCGCAGACATCTTCAACAAAGTCCATGTCATGCGACACAATTATGAATGTCTCGCCAAGTTCCTCTCTCGCCTCGAGGATCGATGTTGTAACGTCCACCCGGGTCACCGGATCCATCGTTCCGGTTGGCTCGTCAAGAATGATGATTCTCGGCTCCTTGATCAGCACCTGCGCCATTGCAACACGGTGCCCCTCTCCGACACTCAGTTCGTCAGGCATCTTCTCGAGAACCTCACGCGCCCTCTCTTCAGTGAATCCTGCGGTTTTCAGGACGATAATGGATTTTCGCTCACCCAGTTCGCCGGGAAGTTCCAACCCGATCGATTCGGTCAGGTTATCAAGCACATTCCTGTGTGGATAGAGTGAATACTCCTGATGCAGGAGTCCGATGTGCTTAACAGCTCGTCCAGCCCGTTCCGCACCTCGATCAGTCAGGTCGATCCAGTCATCCCCGATCCGGACCTCAACCTCTCCTGATGTTGCATTCACCGAACCATTGAGGATCTTTGATGCGGTGGTCTTTCCGGCACCGCTGACACCGACGAGACCAAAGATCTCGCCTTCATGTACCTCGAACGAGGCGTTATCCACCGCACGCACGACGCCACGGTCAACCGAGATATAGGTCTTCTTCAGATCCTTGACCTTGATGATTGGCTCTCCGATATCTGCCGTGAATGAGCCGACCGTGCCGACCATGCTCATGAACCGTTCGACGACCGTCTTTGGGTCGCCCTGTTCGATGATCTCGCCTTCCTCAAGCAGGATTGCCCTGTCTGCCAGTTCTTCGATGACGCCAGACCAGTGTGAGGTGATCGCGAGCGTCATGCCGAAATCATCCTTTGCACTGGTAATGCTCTCATGCACAGCCTCAGCGGTCCTCCGGTCAAGCGTTCCTGTGGGTTCGTCTGCAAGAAGCACCATCGGAGCCTTAGCAAGCTGCCGCGCAAGCACAACACGCTGCTTCTCGCCACCGCTCAGTTCTCGTGCAACATGCATCATCCGGTGCGAAAGATTTACCTGTTCAAGTAAATCAGCCGCCGCATCAACCGCCGATACGGCTGGATGCCCGATCTCGATAAGCGCATTGATCACGTTCGTGATCACCCGCTCATCCCCATACAGCGCGAAGGTGCGCTGGAGCATGATCGCAATCCGGTTTGCAATACTCCGCCTTAGCGGACTATATTTGTCAAGCGTTACAAAATCGCCGTCGATCGGTGTGAGTTTTGTCTCACACTTTGGACAGGGTTTTCCTACCTTGCTCGGTGGTTCGACATGAGCACAATTCTCACAGTATGCAACATGATAAATAACCTCTCCGGAACTCATCTCGTGCTCTTTGATTCCTCTTAAGAGATGCATCAGCACAGTCTTTCCTGAGCCGCTGCGTCCAAGAATCCCAATACATTCGCCTTCTTCTATTGTCAGATTGATGTTTTTCAGAACCTTTTTGCCCTTGAATTCCATGTCCAGGTTCTTGATGTCTATGAGGGCTGCCATCTACGTACCTCCTATGTTTTGGAACGTTAAGCGATATCAACTATATTTGCTTAACAATCCATACATCAATCGTACTATATTAAACTTTCACACATCCGGGCGGTAATACGGCTTTCGCATGGCAACCGCCTTTTCAAGCAGTGAATGCAGCTCATCTTCTGTCGCGCCGGATATGTCAACGAGACCGTCGTTACTGAGCAGGCACCCCTTTAATTGTCCATCAGATGTCACACGCAGCCGATTACAGTTTGCGCAGAACTCAGAATTGTCAATCGGTCGCACGACTTCGACCTCGGCTCCGTCGATTAAATATTTCTTGCGACGATGCATCTCTCGCGTAACAACAGTGGACGCCCGTGCGCGCAGCGCATCTTCGATACTACCCATATCAACACTCCTGGAAACTCCTTTAAAATCCATAAGTTCGATGATCTGGAGTATAACATCCCCTGCGCCCCGTGCGAAATCGATCAGGTCCCATATCTCATCGTCGTTTGTGCCACTCAGTAACACCATATTCAGCTTGACCGGCGTAAGCCCTGCATCCACCGCAGCAGCAACACCATCCAGCACCGAATTTAGCATATCGTGCCCGGTGATACGCCGGTACCGGCCAGGTTGCAGTGTGTCAAGCGATACGTTCACACGGTGCAGACCCGCCGCCGCAAGATCGTGGGCGCATTCAGAAAGAAGCGTTCCATTGGTCGTTGCAGAGATATCTTTCATGCGCGGAAGCTCACTTATGATATCTGCAAAATCGCTGCGGAGGAGCGGCTCGCCTCCCGTGAACTTGATCCTGCGCACGCCGTGTGCACGCGCAGCACGCACAAGCGCTGCGATTGCCCCCTTGCTAATCTCACTTTGCGCATGTGCAGGCGTGCGCGGCGATATCGATTCACCCTCTCCGTGGCAGTAGATGCAACGCAGGTTACACCGCTGCGTAAGGGATATGCGCAGGCTCGTGATCTTGCGGTTGTACGGGTCAATTAATGGGGCGCGTATGTTTTGCATGTCTTGCGTGGCGACATCTCACACAACTACACATCAATTGTTGCCTCTGGTGCACATACCAAACAGCCCCCTCCACACGATCCACCCCACCAAAACACATAACATGAATACTCGCGCATTTATGTTCATTATGGCTATCATGCGAACTCATTATGCATCCGGGATCACGCCTGAGATGGGCGGCGATACCGTCACGGTCACCGGCTGGGTACACGAAATCCGCGATCTCGGAGGGATCTGCTTTCTTGTGCTGCGAGACCGGGAAGGATTTGTACAGGTCACAATGGTTAAGAAGAAGACCGATCCCGACCTCTTTGACATGGGCAGAAGACTGAACCGGGAATCTGTCGTTCTGGTAACCGGAGTCGTGAAAGAGGCAAACCAAGCTCCAAACGGATACGAAATCATCCCGTTGAGCGTGAACATGCTTTCCGAGGCAGAATCTCCTCTGCCAATGGATGTCACCGAAAAGGTCGGGGCAGACATCGATACACGCCTTGATTCAAGGTTTATAGATCTGAGACGGAGAACGACACTTGCAGTATTCGTGATCCGCAACCACGCATTGAAAGCGGTCCGCGATTTTCTTGCAAACGAGGAATTCATCGAGATTCACACCCCCAAGGTGGTCGCCGCCGCGACAGAGGGCGGCACTGCGTTGTTCCCGATTACCTACTTTAACAGAGAAGCATTTCTTAACCAGAGTCCGCAACTGTACAAACAGATCATGATGTCTGCGGGTTTCGATCGAGTGAGTGAGATCGGAGCGATCTTCCGTGCTGAGGAGCATGACACCCTGCGGCATCTCAATGAGGCTACTTCGATCGATATCGAGGCGAGTTTCATGGATCATTCTGATGTGATGGGGATTCTTGAGCGATTGGTTCATGACGTGTATGAAAACGTGTCGCGCCAGTGTGTGCCACAGTTAGAAGCGCTCGGAACCAAGCTTACTATACCCAAACTGCCGTTTCGGCGGCTGACTTATGATGACGCGCTTGAGATAGCGCACCAGCAGGGGCACGAGATTGAGTGGGGCGATGACTTTGGCACTGTTGCCGAGCGCGCTGTGGGAAACGCCGTCGGTGAACATTATTTTATCACCGATTGGCCACTGCATATCAAGCCGTATTACACCCATCCGCGCGAGGATGATTCACGCTACAGCAAATCGTTTGACCTGATGCACCCGCGCATGGAACTTGCGTCGGGTTCGCAGCGTATCCACTCCCACAGTCTGCTGCGCCAAAGAATCACGGCGTGTGGACTTGATCCTGATGGCTTTGATTTCTACCTAAAAGCGTTCAGGTACGGGATGCCTCCGCACGCCGGATGGGGGCTTGGTGCGGATCGGCTGGTCATGACCATGCTTGATGTCGAGAATATCCGTGATGTGGTGTTGTTCCCCCGTGACCGAAAACGGCTCTCGCCTTAGGTATTACGGGTTAAAATACAATTATATGCCCGAAATCCTTAATAGTGATGTAGTTGAAGTTAATTTAGCAACATTTGGAGGGTGCTTTTTGAGAAATACATCTATATCGGAAGTTATTGAAGGATTGCTTGAATCGAAATCGATGTTCCTGAACAGGGATGTGCTCCGTTCGACATACGTACCGGAGTACCTCCCACACCGGGACCATGAGGTTGAGGCGCTCCTCAAAATTCTGGTCGTAGCACTGCGCGGAGACACCCCGTCAAACATCTTGATCTATGGAAAGACAGGGACTGGAAAAACGGCAGTTACTACACACGTGGGGGACGAACTTGAGAACGTGGGGGTAAAGCGCGGGATACCATGTAAGGTTCTGTATATGAACTGCGAGGTCATTGATACTCAGTATCGGCTACTCGCCAACCTGGCGCGGAGTTTTGGCAGGCGGATACCGATGACTGGATGGCCCACCGATCAAGTATACACTGAATTCAAAAGTGCAGTCGATTCGACGGAACAGGTTGTGGTCATCATACTCGATGAGATCGACAAACTGATAAAGAAAGGCGATGATGTGTTATACAGCCTGTCAAGAATCAATTCTACGCTAAGCCACGCCAAGGTTAGTCTTGTGGGAATTTCAAATGATTTGACGTTCACAGAGTTTCTTGATCCAAGAGTCAGAAGCTCTCTTGGGGAAGAGGAGATTGTTTTTCCACCATACAACGCCGATCAACTGTCAGACATCCTGCGCCAGCGCGCCGAGATGGCATTTGGCAACGGATCGCTCAGCAACGATGTAATCTCACTGTGTGCCGCACTTGCGGCAAGAGAGCATGGCGACGCACGCAAGGCGCTTGACCTGCTCCGGGTCTCGGCCGAACTTGCCGAACGGGATGGTTCGATGGTCGTGCACGTGGCAAACGTCAGGAAGGCGCAGTCCAAGATCGAGTCTGACCGGGTTGCCGAAGTCGTAGTGACGCTTCCGACCCAGTCGAAACTACTGCTGTACGGCATCACAATACTCGATAAAGCCACTGAATCGATGCGGAAGCCAAGCGGCAGAAAGATCATGTCTACCGGCGAGGTTTATCGAATCTACAAACGCATGTGTGCTGTACTCGACCTTGATGTATTGACACAGCGGCGTATCACCGAACTGATCTCAGAACTCGATATGCTTGGGATCGTGAATGCCACCGTCGTTAATCGCGGGAGATATGGCATGACCAAGGAGATATCGCTCGAAACGCCTGCGGATCATGTCCATAATATGCTGGTCACAGACACCCGCCTGCAACCGCTCATTAACATGAAATTCAACTCGTTCCAGGCGCAACTGGGGATGTGACGGGAGAGATACCCCCCGCACCCTCCAATTGCGGAAAATCTCGGAGGAGGATACGGCTCTACGAGCCTCCGCGTACATCAGCGGTTATTTTTCTTGATAGGATGCATAGAATCGCAATCGGGAGTCCAATCAATATACTTGAGTAGTTACCAAAATCCGATAGTTGTCACAGATCACTGCAACAACCACAGTTCATATCCCGAGCAATTCGCATATCACCTCAATCTCCATGACTGCACTCGAATCGTCGGGCAGATCGATTAGCGGCGTTCCGTGGAGGTCGTAATCCGCAAGCTTTGCGTCAAATGGGATCGTCCCGGCAAGCTCAAAGCCGAGTTCAGATGCCTGCGTCACCAAACTCTCTTTATTTTCGGGCGTAACCTTATTCAGAATTATGTGCATCTTTTTGAATCCGAGATCAAGTTCGGCAACAAGATCGCGTATCCGCTCGGCGGTTGTCAGTCCTTTGCGCGAGCCGTCGGTCACCACCAGCAGGTGATCCGGATCGCGGATGATCTTCCTGCTGAGATGCTCCATGCCGGCTGCGGTGTCGATGATCACAAGATCGTAGTTCTTCGTAATCTTGTCAATGATGCCGCGCAGCAGGTTGTTTGCATAGCAGTAGCAGCCGGCTCCATCAGGTCGTCCCATAACGAGCAGGTCGTAACCAGCATTCTCGATTAATATCTCGTATATCCGGGATTCAAGCAGCCGCATCTTGTCAATATCAGGCGGGAGATCCCCCATCAGGATCTCCCTGACATCGCCCACGGTTCGGTCGGCAGTCTCGCCGAGTGCCTCGGGAAGGTTGGTGTCAGGGTCGGCATCGACCGCAAGCAGCACCCGACCTGTACGCACGACATGCCTGATCAGCAGCGTGGCAACCGCGGTCTTCCCTGTTCCGCCCTTTCCGGTAATTGCGATGGTTATTGTCATGCCACATTCTCCTCAAGGCGAGGGACATAAGGTTTTCTGATCGACGAACTTCAGCCTCGCGAAATGATGTGAAACCGGATCAAGTAGATGCAGACTATGATCACAACAAACGAGAAGATCGCACGGAAGATCGATGTATACTGATACTCGAACCACGTGCCGATCACGTCCTGTACCGAGAAATAGAAGTGGAGCGTGGCAACGAGCATAAGAAACATCGCTATCACGAGCATTCCGGTTTTGAATCTGCTTTCAAGGTTGTTATCAGCCATTAGTCCTCCCTCCTTCTGATATAAGTAAGTGCGGCGACCATAATCGTAATTACAGCCAGCACAGAAGTAAATCCGGGGGTTTTCTCCATTCCGCCTGTCACTCCCCCGTAATCCATCGCTTCCGCTTCTGGCATGAAATCATCGACCCGAATCCGGTCTGAGACGATCTCTTCGTCCTTCGGGATCGTGCGCTTCGGGTTGAGCTGCACCACACCCTCTCCGCGCTCAACGATGGTATCGTTCTTCCAGATCAGTGCCTCAACGATGTAATTGTAGCCATCGGGAACCGCAATATCACAACTACGGATGATTGTTGTCTCTTTCTTGATGTTTCCGGTTGTAATCCAGATCTTGTCAGCAAGCAGTCCTGCATCAACCTCGCGGGCTTTGACGAGCATCGGCAGGTCATCACTCGTGGAGTCGCCCTCGTTTGTGAGGTAGAGATCCACACCAATCACAACTCGTGAATCGGTCACATTCTCTACCAGAAAGTCCATCTCCTGAATCTTGATACCTATATCATGGATATTTAGTGTCAGACCGCCAATATCATAGATTTGCATTGATCGTTGCCTCAATCGCTTATCATCCTCAAATAAAACAACATCAATCCGATAACCACCCTCTCTTTCGACGCTGATCTGTTGCAACACCGGCATTGTTTTGTCTTTGTCGATGCTCCCCGCAGAAGTTGTTGTCTCTCCTACGAGGAGTCCTGATGCAGAATCAAACGCTTTTAAGATCAGTTTTGCATCGCCACTCTCGCCATTCCCGCTGTTCTCGACATACGTTGTC
Source organism: Methanobacteriota archaeon (assembly GCA_034659315.1). Lineage (GTDB taxonomy): Archaea > Halobacteriota > Methanosarcinia > Methanosarcinales > Methanogasteraceae > Methanogaster_D. Next base: position 10,714 of record JAYEGZ010000015.1, on the reverse strand, counting down.
ACATTCAGCAGAACGTCGGTGCTTGTGACCCGCTCTGGCGATATATCAATCTCTGCTATCTGGAGGCGACTTTCTTCAAAATCCCGGAGGCACCCGCAGGTCATGAGCGATATGATGAGTATGGTGCATAAGAGTACAATTCTCGTTTTTCGGCACATTGTTATTGATTATATGTTAAAGTGTAATAAATGTTGTTTTATGTGCGAAATTGGCGTCAATGGGATGGTGGCAGGTCCGGAGAACTCCTTATTCACCCTTATTGAGTGTCCCACTGCTCCAACCTTCCACAAGCTCCCGCGACCACGCGCCATCGCAGACGATCATCTCATCCTGAATCCACTGCGGCAGATGCTGCCTGACGCCAAGCCGTTTCTCCTGTGAAAACCGTGCGTCGCAGAGCACAAGAACTCCGGTCTCGTCTGCTGACCTGTGCACCCTGCCAATCGCCTGAAGCGCTTTGTTTATCGCAGGGAGTGTGTATGCAATGAACATTCCCTTGTCTTTCCCGTATTTTCGCTGGTAGTATGCGTTTACGAGTTTCTGCACCTCCGAGAATGCAGCAAGTGGAAGTCCGACGACGATTGCCCCTTTCAGGGCTTCACCATAGTAGTCGATCCCTTCACTCATCTTTCCACCACATACTGCAAGCAATACACCTTTTTCCATACTGCGTCCCGATTCAAAGAACCGTTTCAATAGATCCGGAACCTGCTTTGACTCTCTTGGCTCGATGTACAGTATCTTTCCAGAGTCATCCGCTATTTGCTCACAGTACTCAAGATACTGGTCCATCATGAAGTATGATGTGAAATAGATGGCAACATTTCCAGAAACACCTTTTATCAGAGCGGATATGTGAAACTCTATCTCTCTTCGATTTTCGGCATCGTTCCGGTACGCAGACTGGGTTGTTGCGCTTTTTGCCCCGAGCACGAGTCTGTTCTTCTTTGGAAACTGGTTTGGAATGGTTAACATCTCAGCTCGCCCGTTCTTGCCGAAATAATAGAGTTCATAATCGGCTGGCGGGGATAATGTCCCGGAGATCATTACAGTTGCGTGGACTGTATCCGCGATGCCTGTTATGACCGGGCTTGGGTCGAGACTGCGGATCTCAAGCGTCAGCCATCGATCCTCGCTCATCGATTTTACGGGAAGATAGGAGGAATCATCTTTTGCGAGGTGTGCCATGAACAGGAATTCGGCAATTCGCCCGAGAAACACATCAGCGGACTCTGAGGACTTCTGTTTCCGGTTTCTGATGTTCTGTGCAAGTTTTAAGAGGTCAGAAACAGTCTGGGAATCGTCCCGGGCGAGTCCAAGCCCGCCGTCTGAGTAGATGAAATCCGCAAACATCCTCGGATCGAACCAGTCTTCCCCCTGTTTTTTGTTCTGCCAGTTATCGAGCGTCTTTTCCATGTATCTCTTAATCTTTGAGAGAATGTCCTTTGCTGACCGGGCTATGGACCTGTCTTTATCTCCTGAAAGCTGATTTACCTCTGATATCGCCTTATCGACGGCGTGCATCGTGATCGTGTCGCTGTTGATGCTTCTCACCGTGTCTCCGAGATTGTGCGCCTCATCGATGAGTAGAATCGTATTTTCCGGATCGATTTCAAGCCAGTCGAACAAAACATCCCGTCTCGTGTCGTCAAAGACGTGGTTGTAATTCAGAATAATAATGTCGGCGTTCTTCACGCTGATTGCCATCACTTCATACGGGCAGGTCTGTGCGCAATGCTCTTGTAGCTCTTCAGGGTATAGAATCTCCTGTATGATCGATTCACTATCCTTCTTCGACTGTTTTGACGGTTTGAAATTCTCCACGCCCTCGAAAGTGTATGCTTCCTTTGAAAACAGGTAATACGGGCAGAACGTACGGTGTCCCGGAATTTCACCCATGCTCTCCGATTCTATCGCTGGATCGCTCGCTGGATCATAGACGTTGTACTCCTGCGCACTCCGATTGTCCCGTCGCATCTTCTCGTGCAGTTTCGCCATAAGAAAGTCCATCGTGAAGATCTTCATAAGATCGCATCCGGCGTAGACATTCTCGAATTCGCCAGCCAGTTTACACATTTTTGGCTTCCCAACGAGGTATGCGACCTTTGGAGTGTGTTCAGTCTCTTCCCTGATCTTTTTGATCTCATCAAGGTACACTCCGATCTGGCTCACTGTTCTGAGCACGACAACGATCTTGTTTTTTCCGCGGTTTGCAAGGAGCGATGCAATCACACTGGTCTTGCCGCTTCCAGTCGGCGCATCGATCGCAAGGACGCGATGTTCGCCGGCTTGGGCGACTTCCTGCACCCGATCGAGCATCGTGTCCTGATGGGGGCGGAATGCGGGGTAAGGAAACCAGTCCTTGTAGTTTTGGGTCATCTGAAGTTGGTTGGAGTCGTTTAAGGTCATTTGTTTGATGGATGTCATTCTTTCACATCAGGATCGTATCTCATAATAGTTAATCCGTATCGTTCATACTATCCATACTGTTTCTATGATCCTTGCTATCTTTACTACCCTTGCCGACCCGGCCCTCCCGGATGCGCTTTAGAGAACGGGGCACACCCCCCGGAACGTCTGAATAATTTCGGGCATTCATGGGGTCTCTGGTGTGGGTGGCACCTTTGTCCCCGCGAAACATCTTTGCAATGATGTACATCTCCGCGCTTGCCTTGCGTGATGCCATGGGTGAGTGTGAATACACGTTTCTGAAGAGCACTTTCACGTTTTGCAGATATCCCGGGAATAAATCGCCCTGAAACACCTTAACAACGAAATTTCCACCCGGTCTCAAGATCTTTTGTGCGCAGGTAAGTGCATGTTCCGCCAGATCGACAGACCGGGCATGGTCATAGCTCCAGTCACCCGCAAGGTTCGGGGCGGCATCAGAGAGCACCACGTCAGCGCTACCGGTAACCTGCCGGATCGCGTCAAGCGTCGCCTCTGACCTGATGTCGCCTCTGATGGTGACGGCGCCATCGATGCTGCTGATCGGTTGGAGATCCACACCAACGACCGTGCCATGGTTTCCTGCAAGTTCCGCGGCCACCTGTGTCCAGCCGCCCGGCGCCGCACCAAGATCGACAACTGCGTCGCCACGTCTGATGATGCGGAACCGTGTATGGATCTGTTTGAGCTTATACGCTGCTCTTGATCGATAACCTTCTTTCTTTGCCATTTTGTAGAAATGATCATGCCGGTTGCGCGCCATTGTCTGGTATCATGGCAGGCACGCCACATAACATGAACGAAACGAACAGGACTGGCAAGACGATCGCGTCAAGCGAGACTGCCAGGAAGGTGGAGCGTGTGCATGATGCGCTTTGTGAACGTGGCAGCATCCTGATCGCGTTCTCCGGTGGCGTGGACAGTTCGGTGCTCGCAAAGCTTGCAAAACTCGCAGAGTCGGGCGGTGCAACGGTGCTTGCCGCAACCGCCAGCTCAGAGCTGCTTGG
>JAYEGZ010000015.1:0-7159 GCA_034659315.1 Methanobacteriota archaeon | reverse complement strand
CCTGAGACCAGTTCCTTCACGTACAGCCCTGCCTCGCACTCGATTTTGATCATGGCACAGTCGTCTGAAAATGATTCAAGCATAGCTGAATACACCTTCCGCACCCGCACCAGATCGGCTCTCCGGTGGATGACTCTTGATGGTGTGCGCTGCTTGATCGTGCCGGTTATAGCGTCAAGCGCCCGGATCAGCGTATCCTGATCCACGCCTGCGCACGAGACCGTTGCAAGATACACCTTGTCATGTTTCATCGACTTTAATTTTCCGACCATCTCGCGGTCAACGAACTTGAGACCGGAGACAGCGACCCTTCCTTCGCAGTATTCATTGATCTCCCGAGTAAGTGTTGCAAGATCGGTGCTGCGCTTGCGTGGCTCCCTGACCTCAATGATGAACGGGCGCCCTCCTCCTAGCATACGTGCGTCAACGTCTTCACGCCCGGCTCCGTGGAAGACCGTGTCAACAGCGGACATTGCATCGATGACGCGGGTTGCAATGAGTTCTTCGACCGATTCAACACTCATCTGACCGGTAAAGCCACATTCCTCGCACCCCACCCCGCGGCACGCCCTGCACGACCATCTGGTCTGCGGGATGCCACGCATCAATTTCTTATACCTGCCGTAGATGTAGACCGACCTGATCTGCAGGCGAACTGCCACATCTGCAAGATCGAGCATGGCAACGACGTCCGGTTTTGTGAAATCCACGCCTTTTTGCGTCTTGTCTGCTATGCGCTTGCCAACCTCGCGGTTGAGTTCGGATTTAAGCGGCTCGGCATAATCAGTTCCGACAATCTCCCACAGTAGCTCCTCGTTCTCGGATAGTAGCCCGCTTAACAGTGTTCCGACAAGGAAATTCTCATGTTCGCACCCATCCAGAGCCTCAAGCGCCCTTGACGCCCACGTGTCCAGTTCCTCAAACGCCCCGTTGCAGACCCAGCACCGCTCCGGTTTTGCTTGCCCGGGTTCCGGCTCCGGGATCTGTTTCGGTTCTATTTCCAGCCCCTGCCCCCGTCCCGCGGTATCCGCACCTGCATCTGCTCCACCGTTGTCTGCACCCATGCTCGCGATCATGTCGAGCACCAGCCGGATCGCACGCCCCCTCTCCAGATTTGTCGTGCCAGTCGACAGCTTTGCAAACTGCCGTCCAAGACAGTGGTCGCAGATTGTACCCTCGCGCAGGATTGCGCGTGCGATCTCTAAGATCTGACTGTCACGATCATGACTCATCTGGTATCTCAAGCTCCCCGCTATCGATTGCCCGCTGCGCAGCTCTTGGCTCCATACCTTCGACGGTCACGCCCATCGGCACGCACGTACCGATAATCTCCTTTGCAGTCTGTTTTAACGTGTAAGAAAGAACACCGTCCTGTTTCACGCGTGCAACCCGCAGCACCTGATCGAGGGTAAGATTTCCAACGATTTCATCATCTGAAGCGCCTTTCTCGACCCCAATTTCCTTTAAGATCAGGGCAGGAGTTGGAGGTATTCCAACCTCGATGGTCACATTCTTATTAGCATCAACGATCACCTTGATCGGCACCTGCATGCCATCGAATTCCTTTGTCGCCACGTTGATGTCATCGACCACTTGTTTAATATTGATACCAAGCGGACCAAGCGACGGACCAAGTGGAGGTCCTGCAGTCGCTTTTCCGCCGGGAACCAGTGATTCTACAATATCTACCATTTTCATATCACCTTTGTGTTAGGAGAATTGTAACTACATGATAGATAAACTCACTCTGGCAGTTTTCGGACATTTGATAGAAATCCTTTTGGCAACCGGACCCCACATTCAGCATGATGACTGAACTTGTGGTATTTGGGCAGGATGAGATGAAGCATTACCTGCACCTCTTTGCAGAGGCAATCAAACTCGGTCTCCGCTTCAATCTGCTGATAGAAGGACCACCCGGCACGGCAAAGACGCTTGCCGTAAACCAGATGATCGCGTCACTGAAAGACGATATCGGGGACGTTCCTTATGTCCGGGTGACCGGCAGCCATGATGCGCTCCCATGTGACCTGATCGGCGACCTCGACATCGGAAAGTACAGGGAAGGTGAGATGGACATCCTATCCGGACCCCTTTTTCGTGCGCACGGCAGCAGCACGCCTGGAATTGTGTATGCAGACGAGCTGAACCGGTTCAGCGAATACACACTGATCATATTCACTGAGATCATGGCAGAGTGGCAGGTATCATTCCCGAAGACCCCGCTCACAAAACCACTCCGCGCAAACGTGATCGCAACCATGAACCCGTACGACATCTCTGGCATCACCGATGTGCCGCAGCATATTCTGGACCGGTTTAACGCACGGATCGTGGTAAATTATCCTGACAAAGAGACCGAACTTGCGATCATATCCCAGCACGCAGATTATTACTATAAAAATCTTGCACCACGCCTTAAAAAACTGTTCTCTCCACTCATAAGTACCACGAGAGCAATGCGGAAGCTCGGAGTCCATCTTGGACCGAGAATCTATCTGTCAACTCTTGATCTGCTTGCGCTGGAACTATCCTCAAACGGACATGTTGATCAGGATATCGTAATCTGGCATTACGAGAATGCGATACGGTCCAGGATCGGAAACCTTGATGAAGACAAGCAGTCGGAATTCCTGAGCACTGCATCGATCGCGCTGCGCGGGGAACTCACCGGGCAGAAGCGGTGAGGGTGAAGATGTGCAGAACGGCTAATGTTATTAATATCCACATTTATCTGTTATCGGTCAGGATAGGAGGAATCTGCGCACTGCACCAAAATCGCGGATAGCTCATAGATCATCAAACGTCTTATCTCACACAGTAGAATTGAGGGGGGCGTTCATGGTGATCCGAAAACCTGCCAGCTTGCGGTTGGCAGTTTGCAAATCTTGCCCGCCACTGCACGCACCGGTTACATTAAATACCATTGGCAGCGAAAATACCGGACATGGATGTAACCAATTTATCTGAATTTCAGGATGCGGTGGATGCCAGTGAAAAGGAGTTTTCTGAGGTATCCAAATCGATATCAGGGTTGGAAGAATCGGAATATCAGGACACTGAGACATATATGTCTGATTTTTATGAGCGTATCCATCTTTTCATGGATAAAACAACCGAACTAGTCACGTCATATCGAGAATATATCGCTGCGCTTGAGGCTGCATGTACAGAGCAAGGAGAATAGCTATATACGGCAAAGGCGGGATTGGTAAGTCCAGCACAGCGTCAAACGTTGCCGCAGCGTGTGCTGACGAAGGGCGTTCGGTCACCATCATCGGTTGTGATCCAAAGAGCGACTCCTCGATCACACTACTAAGTGGTAAGCGGATTCCAACGGTAATGGACTTGATGCGGCAAGGGGTTGAGCTATGCGAGGAAAACATCGTTTATGAGGGTTATAAAGGTGTTAAATGCGTGGAAGTCGGTGGACCTGAACCTGGAGTCGGCTGCGCTGGCAGAGGCATCATCATCGCCGTAAACGTGCTACAAAAGGTCACATCTGCCATCAAAGACAGTGATCTTGTGATATATGATGTGCCCGGCGACATTGTTTGTGGTGGCTTTGCGGCACCGATTCAGAAGAGTCTGGTAAACGAGGCGTACATTCTATCATCTGGTGAATATATGCCAATTTATGCTGCAAACAACATCGCAAAGGGACTTCAAAAACTAAAAATGCCGCTTAGTGGTGTAATCTGCAATTCAAGAAACGTTACACGAGAAAAAGAGATTATAACCGAGTTTGCATCTGGAATTGGGAGTGAACTCGTTGCATTCATACCAAAAGACGACATCGTGCAGGAATGCGAGCGGGAAGGCTTTTCGGTCATCGAGAAAGCGCCGGATTCCAAAATCGCCGACGTATACCGAACGCTTGCGACCGCGATAATGAATTGCGGAGAATCCGCGACACCGGTTCCGATGGATGATGTCCGGCTTCGTGAATTGATCAACATATAATAGAGTGTGGAAGGCTGCAAAATCATGAACAGACAGGTCGTACTTGATATTCTCACAAATATCCTGAAATCGCAGGGGTATAGTGTAAAATTGCCTAACGTGGGCTGGGATAGTCCGATGAACCTGCTGGACACTAATCCTGCCGATTCGATGGTTGATATGGTGGCAGAAAAGGATGAAAATACAATATACATCCAGTGTGGATCTACTGAAGATGATTTGCAGCGTTTTGGAAGCACAGTACGCGGATCTGCCGACGCTTTATTCATATCTGATGAAATAACTGATTGGACTGGCGTTTTTGCAGATCAGCACAGGATCCGGACGTGGGACCGTGGCGAGCTTGAGACCCGCATAGGAAAGGCAATCCTTGCAGAGGCAGAAAGCACGTATTATGATTTTCTGGGATCCACAAGCTGTGGTCATGACGGCTACGGCAGAAACAACAGTATTCTGATGCCCGAGAGTCCGGAAGCTGCTACTCGCACTGTCGATGATATTAACTCGCGTAATCTGCTCCAGTTGCGATGCGCTCCGATCATGGTGGTTGAAAAACGTGCACTTTCGACTGCGAAGGGTTTTGTCGGCGATATAAGGAATATCGCCATCGAATTTGTGCCTTTTTGGAATTACAAATGTGATGTTGATGGATATCAGCAACATAAAACGAAGATGGTGCATATATCCGCCCAGAATCTGGGTGCGATCAACGCTCTCAATAAGCAGAAATCTGAATACATAATGGAGATACGCGATCAAATATCAGTTCCTTGCGAGAATTACATGATAAAAAGTTTGGTCATGACAAAAGAAGAAGCTGAGAAACTGATACTGGACGATGCAATTACGAGCAACACAAAAACCATATCATTCACCAGTAAATCCGGCGATGCCATCGTAACCGAGCACAAAACCGTAAAACCAAGACCGGGGGATGTCACTCTCGAGACTGAGCTGGTCTATCTACCGTTCTGGGCGGTTGACGGTGCGAGCAGCAGCATCAAGATCAATGCCTGCGACGGTAGCGCTGCGACTGAACCGATCGATGATGATATTGAGTTTCTATAGATTTATAGGCAGCACCGTCTTTTTACGTGTTCCAACTGATTTGTTTCATACGGAGACCTGCAAAACATGCTTCCCACAGACTTAATCGACCGTGCCCGCGCTGGTGAATGTACAAAAGAGGATGCAACACTGCTCACCAACGCACCGCTTCCCGAACTATTTGGACTGGCAGATGAGCTACGCGCAGAAGCGGTCGGTGACACCGTGACATACATCCTCAATCGAAACATTAACTTCACGAGCCAGTGCATCGGGACGTGTAGATTCTGCGCATTTAGAGACCCAAACGGCTACCGGATGGATATATCCGAGATCCTTGTGAAGGTGAGGGAGGCGGTCGGCACTGGTGCAACCGAGATCTGTATCCAGGGCGGGCTTCTCCCGGATATGCGGCTGGCGGGCTACTGCGAGATTCTTGAATCGATCAAATCCGAGTTTCCGGACATTCATCTGCATTCATGCTCACCGATGGAGGTTTACTATGCGGCAAGAGACGGTGTGGGCGTTAAAGACGCGCTTGTTGCGCTGAACGATGCCGGGCTTGACACGATGCCGGGAACTGCGGCTGAGATTCTTGTTGACCGGGTGCGCGAAAGAATATGTCCTGACAAGCTAAATACGGAAGAATGGGCAAGTGTCGTCAGGACTGCACACAATCTCGGCATCAGAACGACTGCAACAATCATGTACGGGCACATTGAGACTACGCAGGATCGAATCGAGCATCTCTTCCTGATACGAGATATCCAGAAAGAGACCGGCGGGTTCACAGAGTTTGTGCCGCTGCCGTTCATGCCGTACAACAACGAACTCGGAAGCGAGATGCTTGAAAGCGGCAATTATGGCATCACCGGAATCGACGACCTGCGAATGCATGCACTCGCACGAATCGTGCTACACACCCACATCAAGAACATTCAGGCGAGCTGGGTGAAGCTCGGGACAAAACTCGCCCAGTACGCGCTCCATTGCGGCGCAAACGACCTTGGGGGGACACTTATGGAAGAGAAGATATCAAAATCGGCGGGAGCAACATCAGGTGAATATCTGTCGCCAGCGGAGTTTGACTGGATCATTGGAAAGGCGGGGAGGGTGCCGGCGGTGCGAGATACGCTCTATTCACATCAACACAAACTTTTGTGAAAAATTTGGTGAAAAGTTTGCGGGTGAGTGTTGGTGATATACTTAATTGCACAATGAAAAAGAGTACATTGCTGGCATGAATAATAACTGATAAATTCTTTGACAAAACCGATACCGGGACACTACACCCTATCAAGCATGCCCTGCACAGAGAAAATCACAAATACCAAAATGGAGGAACGATGCAATGACTAAAGCAGCCACAATCGGTGTTGTTGGCTACCACAACACCGGAAAAACGACTCTCGTCTGTAGACTGATTGAACGATTGGTGGGGCGCGGATACTCCGTGTCCACGGTAAAGAACATTCCAAAAGATGGATTCTTCATGGATATTGAAGGAAAAGACACATGGAAACATGGCGAATCCGGAGCAGGGGTGGTTGTCGCAAGCACTTCGGAGGAGACGGCATTCATCATGAAGACGGACATGTCACTCGATAATATCCTGAGAATCACGGACAGCATGACGTCCCCCGATGTGATAATCGTTGAGGGGCACAAGACCGAGGCGATCCCGAAGATTGTTCTCGGCGAGATGCCGATCGAGGGCGAGGATGACGTGCGCAGGTACGATCCCGCAACCGACGACTTTGACAACCTTCTTGATTACATAATAGAAACAATCGAGGTCAAAAAGGTTTGCAACAGACTTCCGGGGATGAATTGCGGAAAATGCGGATACGATGACTGTATGGCTATGGCAGAGGCGATATTTCGAGGAGATACGGCAATATCGGATTGTCTGATGCAGGGAGGATTTATGAGAGCTACCGTTGATGGAAAAGAGATACCAATGGGACCATTTGTTCAGGATATCGTCTCAAAGACGATTTTCGGGATGGTCGCGTCTCTGAAAGGTGTTGATTACACAACAATAGACGCAGACATAACGATCGAGATAAAACATGACCAAAAGTAGATTGAAAATCGGAGTCTTCGGGTGCGGTGCAATCGGGAGCGCAATATGCCACGCAATCGACGC
>JAYEGZ010000014.1:0-5824 GCA_034659315.1 Methanobacteriota archaeon | reverse complement strand
AGTTTGCGAGTGAGAAATGCCCTTCTGAGGTCTGGTGATATGCTTTTTCGTAGATGGGGGTGCTACATAGAGGGACTGAACGTTATATTGTACATATCATGAAAAAAGAAGAACGATGAAGGGAGCGATTTCCCTTCATTTATTCATGTGTTCGGTTATTCTCTTCGATGCAACACCAGATACACCGCTGCAAGCAATCCCGCGATCATGAAGACTGCTCCAAATCCGGGAGTCTTCTTGGTGGGGTCTGTACCTAGTGGCGTTTTGGTGTCTGTTTCATCTTCTGTTGCCATCTCTGTAGGCGGCACTGCGTCATCATCAGCATCGTCATCATCCGATATGGTCACTGGTGGTTCAGTGGTATCGGTTGATGTAGGAGTATCCTCTGGCTCTGGTGTTGGGGTAGGGATCGGTGTTTCACCCCATCCTGGTGGGTATGTGCCTTCGCGACTGCCACCATCGTTGCCGGAGCTGACGCCAGTGGCGGGTATTAGTACTATCTCACTAACCAGACTCACCTCAGATGTGGAGTCGACAACGTGCGTAGCACTCCCGGTGCTGGAACCGTCATTGGTAGTGACCACGGTAGTGACCTCATCACCAGCACTCACACCTATGGGGGCTACATTAGCCATCCACCAGCCAGAGGCACCGTAGCTTGACCCTACCAGAACTTCGACCGAAGCACCGTTCGCATTAACCGTAACTATAGCACCATCCGCCGGTGCACCATCCTCATTCTCTACATAACCAATGAGTACAACAGGAGGACCTGGTGGACCTGATGGGATAGTATCCGCGCATGCGGGCAGTACAGAGATTGATAAAAAAACTGTGAGTATGAGAATACCCACAGTCGCTATACCTTTCATCAATACCACCTACCAGAGAGTTCCGACCACAGCAACTTCCGTGTCATCCTCTACAAATACAAAGTACGCCTGTCCGCCCACGATCGGATATGTGGTATCCTGTGGCATACCCTCCGGTGGGCTGATGAGATCAGACTCCATCATCTGTGATGTTGGATTGAACCACGCCACATAGTAACATGATACACCGGCATCGGTGATCATATCACCTAGTTTCTGGGTGGTATCGATCCCAACTGCGGCGATATCATAAGGCAGTGAGACCATATTCCATCCCTGCTTGAGTGAGAGTGTGTACTTGTACGGACCTGCGGTCAATGTGACATCTGCGGTAGCTGAGTTGCCATCATTGTCTGTGACAGTGACTGTCAGATCAAAGGTTCCCTCTGAAGTCGTGTTGAACGTCGCGGTCCATGTCCCGGTGCCTTCCATCTGCGTTCCATCCAGCACCTGTTCATCCGATCCGCCGATTGCGGAGAGGTCCACAGTAACGCTTGCAATAGCAATACTGCTACTTGCCTGAACCGTCAGAGTGGTGCTGTCGGATCCATCCGATAGGACAACATTCGGGGACAGTGTTGCAGACAGGATGGTTAGCGGTGTGCTTTCATCCGGTACTACATCCAAGCCGGTCGTTGCGTCATCACACGCATCTTTGGTCGCGGTCACATTGATTGTTCCGGTATCGGTTGCAGTCACAGAGAGTATTACTGCGCCGTCTGCGCCGGTGGTGCCGTTTACATCAACGCCACAGCCAAGGAGCGTAACAAGTGCACCGTCAACTGCTGAACCATCGCAGGTCACGTTGAAGGTGACATTGGTCGTGATGTTCTCGGTCACGCTGGTTGGGTCTACGGTGACTGCGAGCGATGCTGTGCCGCTCCCATTGACCGTGAAAACTCCATCAACCGGAGTCACATCAATGGCAGCCTCTGTGGAATCCAGCAACTCATTGATGGTAAGTGTCAGTGCGCTGGTCTGACCAGCCATACCGACAGCGTCCAATGTGAGCGTTGAAAGTAATATACCATCTCCAGTCTGCCCATCGCCAAAGTTGAGGTTCGCAAGACGTACAGTGCCGTTCGCTGCTTTCTCGAGGTTGTTCACAGCAACACCGAATGCCGCATCGTTTGCTGCATCAGTCACGACGGCCACCGCAGGATCGTAAGTAACCGTTATGTCGAAGTTGGCAAGATCGGTCACGCCGTCTGCTGTGATCGTTACAGTGCTCGTAGCACCGGCATCTGCGCTGCCATTACTAATCGATATGGTAGATCCGGATGGTCGTGAATCTGCGGTTACAGTTATTGTTGTCGCAGCATCCTCATAGTCACCCATAGTCGCGGTCACATTGATCGTTCCAGCCTCAGTCGCGGTCACCGAGATGGTTGCTGTGCCGTTTTCGTCCGTGCTGCTGTTCGCATCGACTCCGCAGCCAAGGAGCGTAACAAGTGCACCATCAACTGCTGAACCATCGCCGGTCACGTTGAAGGTAACATCGGTTGTGATGTTCTCGGTCACACTCGCAGGGTCTGCGGTGACTGTAAGGACAGATGGTACCGGATCACCTACGGTGAAGGCTCCCTCATCCGTGGTCACAACAATGGTACCCTCGGATGAATTCTTCAGTTCGTTGATACTAAGTGTTAGCGTCGTCTGCCCCTCGCTCACACCCTCCAGTGTGAGTGTTGAAAGCATTACGCCATCGCCAGTCTGCCCCTCGCCAAAGTTGAGGCTCGCAAGACGTACAGTGCCGTTCGCTGCTTTCTCGATGTTGTTCACAGCAACACCGAATGCCGCATCGTTTGCTGCATCAGTCACAATTGCCACCGCAGGATCGTAAGTAACCGTTATGTCAAAGTTGGCAAGATCGGTCACGCCATCTGCTGTGATCGTTACTGTAATTGTGTCACCAGCATTATCCACACTACCATCGGCAATCCCAACAGTCTGCGCGGATGCTGCAGACACCAAAAGTCCCAAGGATAATACGACAAGTGTCGCCACCCATATTTTTCCATGATTCATATTAAACCTCCCTGTATTACTCAACACGAATATATCGTTTCGTATCCAGACAATCCAACTACGTGCTTTGCCAGGTATACAGCATCGCTCATGGTTGGGTCTCCGCCACTACCATCGATATCGCCATCCGCGCATATCGTTTCGTATCCGGACAATCCAACTACGTGCTTTGCCAGGTATACAGCATCGCTCATGGTTGGGTCTCCGCCACTACCATCGATATCGCCAGTCTGTGGCGACACTGCGCCAGCTCCTACTGTAAACAGACCGTTTTCTGACGTAACAGACATTGCCTCGTAGCCAGTCACATTTCCATCTTCCATGATCGGCTTATCCAGATCGTATGCTTCAGCCCGGCTCAAAGTCAACGGGCACGTAGCGTTAGCAGAGCCCTCGACATAAAACTGGACGATCGCAATTGATCCAACGCCACTGATGCCGTAAAGGCTGGCGACACTGATATTCACAATACCACTTGTAGCAGTATAAGTGGCAATCAAATCAGTATCCGCTATCAATGTCCCGTTGGTCACTCCAGTCGCAGTGATTACATCCGGATCGTATGTCAACGAGATGTCTGTAGCACCAATATTCTCACTCGCGGTGGTGGATACATTTATCGGCACATCGATCGTGGTGCCATGATCGCCACCTGCATCACTCACCGAGATAGTCATTGCCCCTGCCGTATACGCGGTGCATGCCAGAAGCAGCATCATTGCATAGACAGGTATTCTAAATTGTTTGTTTTCCATCTTTATCACACTCAATATATTATTACATATTCGGACAATCCAACTACGTGCTTTGCCAGACATACTGCATCGCCCATGGTTGGCTCGCCAGTGCTACCGTCGATATCGCCATCTGCAAATATCGTTTCGTATCCGGACAATCCAACTACGTGTTTTGCCAGATATACTGCATCGCCCATGGTTGGCTCGCCAGTGCTACCGTCGATATCTCCAGTCTTTGGCAGCCCTGCATCCATAGTCACCACCAGATCGATGCATACGCTATCGTTGTAATTCCCAAACACGTCACTCGCGTTGACCGACAGGCAGTACGTGTCTATCGCAGTGCCTTCAGCCACAGTTGCATTCACAGAATACACATCAGTATCGTTGATACGAGTCATCACCTGCGCGTCAGATCCGCCGATTGTGGACAAATCCACGGTGACGGAATCGATGTTGCAGGAACACCCGTCAATGACGGTTACATTCAACTGTGTGGACTCAGCCCCATCAGGAGCGATCGCTGCCGGATTTGCACCCGTGCTCTTCACCACCGGAGCTTCGTTGTCTACAGCGGTGAGGTTGAGTGTCCGCGGCTTATTCGTCTCATCCCATGTGGCATTCTGGTCTGCGATAGCACCGCACACTTTGAAGGTTATCTCCGCGCCTTTGTCGGATTCGTTGCCATTTACCGGAAGCTGGACATATTTGCCAGTCGTTCCGGTGGTGACGTTTCCTCTAAGTTCTCCACCGATGTATGCACTAATAACAGTCCCAATAGAGGCGTTTACATCATTAAGTGTCACGTCCCCAGAGAACTTGTTTGGTAGAGCGGGGAATTCAACTGCTGATGCGGTTCCTGACAGTACCAAAAACATCGAAAAAACAATCGATGTTGTGATCAACAACTTCGTGTTGGTTTTATTACTCTTACTGATCCCATTGTTCGTATTAATTCTTCTGTCCCTAACAGTTTCCTTATTCATAACATATCCCTCCTTCCATGTCATTACTTATATCGTTTCGGTTTGTTTGACTAGTGTAATGCCTTGTCTTGTGCACCTCCTACTTTCTCGAAAGATATAGGATTATAGCCACAACAGCCAATCCAACAATTATAAGCGCAATCCAGGGAAATCCATTCCCGGTTCCTTCATCGGATTCTGCACCGGATTCATCTGTCGCTGTAGGTGTTGCTGTAGGAGATGGCGCGTCAGATGTTACAACGTCCTCAGATACTAGTGAGGTATTTGCACCGTCTGATGTTTCTTCTCCGGTGTCAACATCTGTCGGATATGTGCCACCACCTGAACTGCTGGAATCCACGTAAGCTACTGGCGTTCCTGTCGTTGTGAGATCAAGTATCCGCGGACCTGCATATTCGTGCCATATTACACCAGTATGATCTTCGGAAACTCCATCTACTTCAAAGGTTATCGCGTCCCCTTCGCTGCCAATAACTCCAAGCTGGACATACGCACCTTCCGTTGTAATAACAACGCTATCCTGCTCGACTCCGCCGACATATACCGTGATTTCTGTGCCGGGGGGCGCGGGCATGTCATTGAGCGTCACCGTCCCTGAGAACTTGTTCGGTGGGGCGGTTCCGGCGGTTTCGGCTGCCGATACCAGCGATGCCGATAAGACGACGATTGAGATGATAGTCAGTACCCGAATTAAGGGTCCTGCCATGTTGATCTTTGTTTTCATATTAACCATTTTCCAATTATCCAAAGCCGTTCGTGCGGTATGGTAAATCTAAAAATGAAAAACAAAGAAAGGAAATCTTCCTTTCTTCATTCTCTATTCTATCATCTCACGGTGTTCCAGGCATCTGGGCGTCTTCGTTCATCCAGATCCAGTAACCCTGACCAGATGTCATGTAGTTAAGCCCTGATGGATAACAGGATTCCCATTCGCTAACCTGCGTCCACTGGTAGATCATCGCGAACTTACCTTCGAGACCTGTTATCGATCCGAAGTCTGCAACAGTGCCATCATCAATCGGCATCACGCTCGTGTCGATGTGACCGATCATATTCCAGCCCTCGTAGAGTTGCTGTACTGGCGGGAGACTGGTATCCGACTCGGTGAAATTCACACAGACCGTTGCCGGACTTGTCTTGTACACCCAGAATCCGCGGCATGGCGTGACATCTATATCGACAAGGTTCATCCATGTCCCGG
>JAYEGZ010000013.1:0-5833 GCA_034659315.1 Methanobacteriota archaeon | reverse complement strand
TTTATTGGGTGCAAATGGAAGGATATGAGCTCCCGGGATGCGAAGAGGGAACTTGTTAAACTCGAAGAAAAGTCGGAGTATGTGGTCTGGAACTCAAGCAGAAGGGAGTTTGGATTGATCGCAAAGTCGATTGATAAAAAAGAGGATCTGAGGGAACTTGGATATCTGGTCATGGATCTTTCGGATTTCAGGTCGCGGATTCGTTGAATCCCCTGCAGCAGCCCGTCATTCACGGCAACGATCCTGTCAGCATGAGGTGCGATCAGGGTCGTGCGTGATCATGATTACGGTGCGCCCGTCCCTGTTCATGTCCTTGAAGATCCTCCTGATCGCCTCTCTTGTCCGCGCACCCTGATTTCCTATTGGCTCGTCCGAGAATCACCTATCGCCGCGAATCCTCCACAATCCTCCCATCAACTAACCTGACGATCCGGTCAGTCTTTGCAGCCATCTGTGCATCATGCGTCACAAGGATGAATGTCTGATTATGATCTTGGTTGAGCCTCCGCAGCAGTTCATAGATATTATCGCTGCTTTTGGAGTCGAGGTTGCCGGTTGGCTCATCCCCGATGACGATCTCCGGACTGTTCGCAAGAGCCCGTGCAATTGCAACCCGTTGGTTCTGCCCTCCTGATAGCTGATTCGGTCTGTGATCTGCCCTGTCCTCCAGTCCGACTTCATCAAGCATCCTGCTTGCCATCTTCCGTGCTTTCGAGCGTTTGACGCCGTTTATCAGAAGCGGCATCATCACGTTCTCTATTGCGTTAAAATCGGGCAGCAGGTGGTGATACTGGAAGATGAATCCGAGTTTCCGGTTTCTCAGTCTGGAGCGCTTCTTTTCAGATGCTTTCGTGATATCGACCCCATCCAGGAGGATTGTTCCGCTCGTGGGCGTGTCAAGGATGCCAATCTGGTTTAAGAGCGTGCTTTTCCCGGATCCGGATGGTCCGATGATTGCAAGGAACTCTCCTTGCTCGATATCCATGTTCACGCCGTCAAGAGCTCGCACCTCTGCGCCGTCGCCATAGATTCTTGTCAGGTTCCTTATCTCAATTATCTTCTTCATATTCTCCATCATCTCTTCAGACATCATGGATCGCCTCCACCGGGTCCATCTTCGAAGCCCTGCGGGCAGGGTATGCGCCGGCTATGATGTTGATTGCCATGGCAAAGACGCCGGCTATTATGAAGTTTTCAGGGGTTATCAGGAATGGCAGGTGGTCCAGCCCGAAATACATCTCAGGCGGCACCGGGATCGTGTATGATGCGAGCATGATGGATGATACGTACCCGAGCACCGATCCGATTATCACGCCCATCATTCCGAGTATGCACGCCTCAAAGAGGAATATAAGGAGTATGCTTCTTCTGGAGGTTCCCATCGCCATTAACATGCCGATCTCGCCCACCTTGTCCATCACGACCATGATTAGGATGTTTGCGATGCCAAAGCCCGATATTGCGAAGATCATGACGTAGAAAACGTAAGCAAACCCGGTCTGCTGGTCAATAAGGTCCAGTATCTCCCTGTTTCCTTCCATCCAGCTTTCGGCATCGTAGTCGGTCTCGCAATCGATCTTCTCAGCAAGCGTGTCCGCTGCATAGATATCCCCAACGCGTACCCCAATCCCGGTGATTATGTCTCCTTTGCCGTAGAAGTCCTGGACTCGCCCGAGATTCGCATAAGCAAGCGTCTCATCAGCCGATGTTCCGGTCCGGATGATGCCAGTCACCGTAAAATCGGTCGGTTTTGATCCCGGGAACTTGGCTGTCACCGCATCACCGATCTCCACCCCAAGGTTCTTGCTAAGTTTCGATCCGAGGATTATGCGGTTCCCAGGTCCTGTGATGGACATGAAATCCCCTGCAATGATGTCTTTCTCCACGTTTAGGATTCTGGTCTCATCTCCGGGATTTATGCCATATAATACCGCTCCTTCTACGTTGTGTTGGTATTGAAGCGCGCAATCTCCCTGATAGCGGGGCGATGCTGCAATAACACCTTCCTGCGTCTGTATGTAGTTCAGAAGTCCATGATACAGATAGATGTAGTCCTCATCCTCTTCTGGGGAGACTGTGATGTGGGGCTGGTTTTCCACTGTTGCGTCCACGATGTAGCTCGTAAATCCGCTTAACATCGACATGGAGATCGTTATTATCGCAACCGCCAGTGCGACGGCTATTACCGAGAATAGGGTCTGGCGCTGCCGTGACCTGATGTGCCTGATCGCAATATTCATCTCAAACATCTTTGCAGCCTCCATTTGGGGAATCACTCCCCGCTGATCGCCTCCACCGGGTCGAGCTTTGATGCACGTCTTGCAGGATATATGCCTGCGAGGAGATTTAACAGGAACGTGAACATGACAATCACAACAGCATCCTCAATTCTCACGATGAACGGGATCGTTGTGACCCCGCCGTATGCCCCTTCCCCTGCCTCAAAGCTGTAGGGACCGCTCACCGAGGCGATCAGCACTCCTGCCGCTACGCCCATAAGAGCACCTATAAGTCCCATGATGCCGCTTTCCATCACGAATATCTTCATGATACTTCTTCGGGACGCCCCCATCGCCATCAACATGCCGATCTCCTTTTTTTTCTTCATAACAACCATAAAGAGCGTGCTCACAATCCCGAATGTTGCAATCACGATGACCAGTCCGAGTATGATTGCGTTTGAGATGCTTTCGATCATTAGCATCTGCATAATCTCGGGGTTTGTCTCTTTCCAGTCGGAGGCAGGGTATCCCAGAAGATCGATCTCGCTTGATATTGCCTCTGCCCCGCGGGGATCCTCCACTCTCACAAGGATTATGCTCACAACGCCGGGCTCGTCAAAAAATGATTGAGCCGTCGAGAGGGCGGTGTACGCAACGCTCTCGTCATGCGGTGTGCCGCTGTCATAGATTCCCACCACCTCAAGGGTGGCAGGCTTTGCCTCAGGGAATGTTGCATCGATGGAGTCCCCGATCTTAGCGTCCAGTTTCAGAGCGAGCGCATCCCCGAGCACAACACCGCTCCGGCTCACCTCAATGTCCCTGAGGTTGCCTTCTGTGATGTCGCTCCCGGTGCGGAGCACTGTGTCGTGGTCGCTTGCAGAGATCCCCTGCATGACCACGTTTCCGGATTTGTCTTTGTGCTCGAATGTCGCAGCTCCGGCAAGAATCGGGGATGCACCCACCACGCAATCGATTCTCCGGATCTCGCCTGCGAGGTTCCGGTAGAGGTGGATGTAATCTTCGCCGCTCCTCGGTTCAACGGTCACATGCGGCATCTCATCGATCGTCTTTGCGTAGAGTTCCTCTGTGAAACCGACCATCATCGCCTGTGAGACCATGAGTATCATGACCGCAAGCCCGATTGCCAGGACCGAGAGAATCGTCTGCCTCTTGCGGGATGATAGATGCCTCCATGCTATGAAGAGTTCGAACACTGATATCATCTCATCTTTTCATGTTTTCATCCGTTTTTCATCTTTTCATCCGTTCCTGCGGAGAAGATATAGTGTCAGGACCACGAAAACCACCTGACAGACGTTAAAGCCCGGTGTCTCCGGGGCTGTGGTGGCAGTTGCCGTGGCGTTATATCCACTCTCTTCTGCTTCTATAACCGTCTCCAGTATGTCCACAACATCGCCGTCGTTTCCTATCACCTTAACGGAAAGTTCATACGTGCCTGCAGGGAGCCTGCTATCCCAGATAACTTCTGTCGTCTCGTCATCATCTGACATCAGGATCGGGGATTTTTCCCTGATCTCCTCGATGGTCTCGCCATCCTTTGATACCGTAAAGACAATCTCGCCAGTAAACGGCACCTGCGAGAGTCCCAGAACCGTTGCACTTGCTCCGGTCTCATCCCTGTAGAGTTCGGTTATGCGGGCATCGTCAATTGCCGCGAAATCCACTGATCTGGCGATCACAGTATCTCCCTGCCTCTGCGATGGGACTTTGATCTTCACTCGGGCAGAGTACGGATGGTTGTTTTCAAGGCGCACATTCCAGTCCACTGATAGCGGTGTTGTCTGCACCACATCGACTCTCTGGTCTGTTGTCCGGTAGATGACGGTATCTCCGTCCACGAGCATGTACTCGACGTCTGTCAGTACTGCCTGCGTGCCGTACGCGGTTCTGTATGGTGAGATGATGACGCTTACGCCGCGTGAATCGGGGATTATGTCCTTGATAAACACCCTTGGAAGCGCAGGGCTGCCGTACGAGAAGTTGTGATACCTCATATCCAGTACCGTGCCGTCCATTATAAGGGTCATTCTGGTAATATAGAAACCGTCTTCCGGACTTTTGAGGTCCCACACTACCACTTTTGTTATATCCGTATCGGGAGTAGCCTCGTTGATCTTGAATCTCTCCGTTCTCAGCACTTCCGCCCCAAGCAGCAGTTCCGCATCGATCGTTATGTTTGTGTTCTGTGCTCCTGTGTGGAGCGTAACATCAGCCGAATCGATGCTTGAATATAAATCGGTGATGCCAATATCTTCTGTGCTAACTGTCTGGGCTGCGGCAGATGAAAAAATTGCCGGAAACATCAAAAATACCAAAAGGGACGTTGTTATGACGAGTTTGTGTCTGTTCATGCGGATACCTCCATCTTCGATACGTACTCCATGAATATCCCTGACTCTGCGCCGAGTATCCTCTCGATGAAGTCGAATGTGGCGTCTGTTATCTCGTTCATCTTCTCGGTCTCGTCTTCGAGACGGTATGTCTCATGGATGTGGGAGATTGCACCAGCGGTCTTCATGATGGATAATGCTGCCATTTCCGGATATCTGACATCGAAGAATCCCTCGTCTACTCCCTCTTCGATCATCCGGCTGAATGGGGGAATTATGATCTGCGGAACTCTTTTTTCAAACTTGATATGCAGATGCGCATTTCTCTCCTCGTGTACATACTCGACAAGCCTTTGCCTGGACCTGCCAAGGCTGTTAAAGAAGCCAAAAACACCGAGGATCTTATCTATGGCGTCAAAATCGTCCCCGGAGGCTATAGCCTCTATTTCAGCACGTATCTCTTCGATCCACCTGTCGGTTATCGCGTTTAATACCTCATCCTTCGATTTGAAGTAGTGGTAGAACGTGCCTTGCGCCACACCGGAATTTCTGACGATTTCAGATACTGTAGTCTCCTCGTAGCCGTTTTCGAGGAAGAGCTCCTCTGAGGTGTCGATGAGTTCGCTGCGCCGTGTTTCCGGGTCTTTTACTGTGCGGGTCATGTTGTTTGCCTCGACAGGTCTTGTGGTATTGACTGACTGTCAATCGGTTATTGGCGTGGGTGGCATAAATAGTTTTCGCGGTGCGGAGCGTCGTTCTGATGAAAATCCGGTGAACCGGCTGTCATTTTGACAGTGGGGTCTGGTGCCAGACGCGGGTTGTCAGGCGTTTTTGGTAGCATATCGACATTTAGAGCGGCTGCATCCTTTCTGGTTGACAATACATTTATATGCGATCGCACGAAAGATATGTATGATTGGGATGTGTCGGATATGAGCGTAACGTAGTCCCAATTGCAATATGGGAGGCTCGTATGGTACGCTTAGCCAGACAAAATCGTAAACGGTAAAGGGGGGTAATCGGGAAAGTAACCGCGGCACACATTTTAATAGATCTCTAATACATGCCTGATATTTATCTGGCATTTTAGCCGTGACTGTGAACGGCTACGAATCGACTAACGAATAATTATGGCGGTCTGCTATAATATGGATCGCTGTAACAGAATCGCGCGGGGGGTTTGCCAGGGGATTGGTGACCTCGCGCAAAAGACGCGAATGGATGAGAGTCAAAATGGTGTGGAACCGAAAAGCAACTGTC
>JAYEGZ010000012.1:0-5853 GCA_034659315.1 Methanobacteriota archaeon | reverse complement strand
AAAATCGATATCAGTGATCTGCATAAAATCACCGGTGATCCCAACGTCCATTATCGTTCCATCAGTCACGTACAGTGAAATCCTGATAATTCCCTTCTCCGCAGGATAGACGCACGAGGCAGTTGATACGCTGCAGTGACCCGGTCGCAGGATAAACTTCTTTGATGAGAAGAGATCCATCTTTTTCGCCCATATCACAGTTTCCTCCTCATTTAATCCATCCTTCACCAGTTTTACGCCCAGTGCCTCTTCAAACCCTCGGATAAGATACTCCCTCAGTTCTGCAGGTGGTATCCTCCACCCCAGTTCCTCGATAACTGTTGTTATCCTCTTCTGGACTGACGTTACCCCTTTCTTCTTTAGTTTGGGCGCAGGAATCTTTGCAATCTTTTGGAAAGTTTCCATGTCAAAATCCCAGATAACACTGCCATATAGCAAGAGCGAGTTCTGCCTGCTCATAGCAGTCATCCCGCAGACCTTCTTATCCCCGATATTTATGTCATTCACAGGCGAGAAATTCGCATCAAGCCCGAGTTTTTTCAGACCAAGAACAACGCCTCGTGACAAGACCTCAAAATTCTCATTCATATCATCCGAAACCCGGGAATCTCTCCGGTCTATGCAGACTCCCCACGATGTTGCGCCCGGAACCATTAATCCGGCTCCGCCACCGGTCTCCCTCCTTTCAAGTGTTATTCCAAGTCTCTCGCACTCTGCAATGTCACACTCCTCCTCGCAGCACTGATTCCTGCCTAAAGATAGGACGTAGCCGGGGCATTCCTCTATAAATACGGTATTGGGGCTTACTCCTTCAACCATCCCGTCCACGAGTGTTGAGTGTATGGAATTGCACCGTACGACTTCCTTCTCCTTTACCTCGAGATACCGCCAGTCTTCTGTCATTCTATTGCCCTTGTCTCTCCTCTAATACACATACAAACTACCGTACGGTCTGCTCGACACCGGTTGTAGCTTAATAAACGGTTCAGCCATAATCTCATCCAGATCAAGCCCAAAGTGCTCACAATACTCCCTGAGATGCTTCGTAAGAACCTTTATATCCTTTGCATCCAGTGGAAGCACACTCACCTCCTTTCCAAGCGTATATTCATCCACTTCGCCCCTGATATAGATCACGCCACCGTGCATCCCGGTCCCGAGGTAATTGCCGGCAATCGGCGTCTCTTCATCACGGTTCAGTCCGAGCAGTACCAGAATCCCTCCTGCCATGTACTCGCCACAGAAATCGCCGGCAACGCCGCCTGCAATTATCACAGGAATCTGTTTCTTGTATTCTTTCGCATGAATGCCAGCTCTGTACCCGACATCGCCTTTGACGTATAGTTTCCCGCCACGCATGCCATATCCAATGACGTCGCCTGCACTTCCGTGCACGATCACTTCGCCTGCGTTCATCGTGTTTGCAACACCGTCCTGGGCGTTGGCATTGATAATGATCGCGGGACCGTTCATGAACATGGCAAGATCGTTTCCGGGAACACCGTTCACTGTGATCTTGATCTTCTTATCGATTCCGCTGCCAATGTAGCGCTGTCCGTTTGCATTATCAAGAATAAACTCAGTCTCGCCATCTTCCGCGGCATTACGGATGATCTTGTTCTGTTTTCGGTAGTACAATCCTTTGCAGTCGATTCTCATCACCATCTTTGTCACCTCAATCTCCCTACTGCCCGACTCCTGCCGGTTTTACTCCGAGTAGTTCCAGTGTCATAGAATCGAGTCCAATGCCGCGCAGTCGCTCGCGGCTGCCTCGCAGTGATTCAATCGAGTTCACGCCGAGCGAGCCAAGTATCTCCTTAAGTTCAAGGCTCCACGCCGTAAGAAGATTCGAGAGCCTCTCGGAACCGACCTGTGGATCGAGCCTGCGCACGAGTTCAGGTCTCTGGGTGGCGATGCCCCATGCACAGTTTCCTGTGTAGCATTTCTGGCAGATCCGGCAGCCCATAGCAACAAGTGCAGCAGTTCCAATGACCACTGCATCAGCACCAAGAGCGATCGCCTTTGCCATATCACCGCTGTTTCTGATTCCTCCGGCGCAGATGATCGATGCGTTGTTCCTGATGCCCTCGTTCCGAAGCCGCTGGTCGACCGCGGCGAGTGCCAGTTCGATCGGTATTCCAACGTTGTCCCGTATAACCATCGGTGCAGCCCCGGTTCCGCCACGGAACCCGTCGATTGTGACGACGTCAGCTCCTGCACGCACAATCCCGCTTGCAATCGCTGCCACGTTGTGGACTGCTGATATCTTGACAGACACCGGTTTTTCGTAGTCGGTAGTTTCCTTGATTGCATATATGAGTTGCGAGAGGTCTTCGATTGAGTAGATGTCATGATGCGGCGCAGGCGAGATTGCATCAGATCCAACAGGAATCATCCTTGTCTTTGATATGTCCTCGTCCACCTTCTCGCCGGGGAGGTGCCCGCCGATACCCGGCTTTGCGCCCTGCCCGATCTTGATCTCGACCATCGCGGAGGTGTTTAAGTATTCGCTGTGCACACCGAACCTGCCTGATGCTACCTGCACAATGACGTTTCCGGAGTAGGGGTAGAGTTCCCTGTGAAGTCCGCCCTCGCCGGTGTTCATGAGCGTGCCGGATCTCTTTGCAGCCATCGCAAGTGACCTGTGCACGTTCAGGCTCACCGCACCATACGACATCGCCCCAAAGACGACCGGCACATCCAGTCGGACCTGAGGCTCTATCTCGGTTGCAATGTCGATCTCACCATCCTCACCCTCCACGAACTCAAGACGATCCGGTTTTTTGCCGAGGAATGTCCTGAGTTCCATTGGCTCACGAAGCGGGTCAATCGACGGGTTTGTGACCTGGCACGCATCGATTAAGAGATGATCCCATATAATCGGGTAGTCTCTGGGGTTACCCATCCCTGTGAGGAGAATTCCACCGGTCTCAGCTTGCTTTAAGATGTTTTTCCGGATTCCAGACGACCAGTTTGCATTTTCCTTGTAAGCCAGTTCGTTCTTGGTGATCGTTATCGCGTGTTCAGGGCAGTAGGTCACGCATCGCTGGCATGCCACGCACAACTTGTGTTCGGGAACCACTCTGTCCGTGAAATGCATGCACCCGAAGCTGCAGTTCATGACGCACCGCCTGCACCGCCTGCACCGGTCGTAGTCGATCTTTACAATGAATTCGGGTGGTAACTCGGATGTCACCGTCATCTATACCACCTCCTCAGAAAGCTCGCCTATAACCGGCGTTCCTGCTCTCGGACTCCAGACCTTGTCCAGATCAGGCGAAATCTCTCTTATCGCGGATTCCTCTGATGACATGTAGAGCATATCATCCTTCCGGGCACAGGTCATGGGTCTTAACTTGATGCGGTCGTTGAACCCAACCATGCCGCGGCTGTGCCCGAGAATGATGCTGAACGGACCATTTAGGAGTGCGCCGCCATAGACCTGCCGGAGCGCGGTTGCGATCCGACGCTCACGATCAGGCATCCTGTCGATATCCTCCCAGAAGGGTGATGCAAGTACTTTTGCAGCCAGTTCAATCGGCAAATTATGCCTCCTGACAAGCAGGTCAAAGAGGTACGCCACAACCTCTGTATCGGTCCGGAGTTTCATCCGGTATCCGAACGGCTCAAGGTACCGCTTGTTAATCCCATAAGATGATATTTCGCCGTTGTGGACGATTGACCAGTCAAGAAGGCAGAACGGGTGCGCTCCGCCCCACCACCCCGGCGTGTTCGTAGGGAAACGCCCATGTGCGGTCCAGATGTATGCCTTGTACTCATCAAGCTTGTAAAAGACCCCGATGTCCTCAGGATACCCTACGCCCTTAAATGCTCCCATGTTCTTGCCGGACGACGCAACAAAAGCACCCTCGATCTCCGAATTAATCTCCATCACTTGCTCGACAACGTACTCACGATCTGATACAAACTTCAGCTTATCCTCCTGAACATCCATGAAATAACGCCACAGGATCGGAGGGTTTGTGACCGGCTGCACTCCTTCTTCCTCATATCTTCCTGCGGTCGGTCTTTCATAGGCGCTACCGGGGCGCGTTGGCATCTCCTCATCACGGACGATGTCGAACATGTCCTTTAAGTATTCCTCGCAACGCTCCTTTGCTGCAACATTGTCAAACATTATATGGAAAGCATACAGGTCAGAATGCCTTGGATATATCCCGTACGCTGCAAAACCGCCTCCAAGACCGTTTGAACGGTCATGCATAAGCGCAATTGACTTGATAATCGCATCTCCATCCTGCCTTTTTCCTGACTCGCTCATAATACCGGAGACGGAACATCCGGACGGAATGTAACAGTTGCATCTCATTTTACCATACCTGCCTCTTGATTTTCTTCGTTTCCATCGTCATCATCTTCATTTCCTTTATTTCCCCGATCTCGCTTTCGGATTATCGTAATCAAACCTTTCAGCTCGTCTGAACCGCTCTTCTGGGGCTCCGGGAGTTTCAGTTTCTTGCGCATTGCGGTTGGCTCACCAAGCTTTCCAGTGTCCAGGAAGAGCGCAAGTCCTCCTTTGAAACCCTCTGGAGCCATGCCACGGTCGCTTGCAAGGCTCTTCAGACGGTCAAAGACCTTTAACATGCCAAACTTCTGCGGACAGAGTTCGTAACAGGTGTAGCAGTTTGTGCAGTACCAGATATCGGGAGACCGGGCAATCTCGTCCAGCCTGCCGTGCAGGATATCACCGATCATCCGGTTTGGCTCAAACCGCGGAATCGATTTCGTGACAGGACAGTCGTTGACACAAGCAGCACACTCATAACAACGACGCAGATCCGCGAGATTAAAGTACTCCCTCGCACTCGCGAGATGTCCTGCGCGCTCATGCCATTTTTCGATGAAAGAGTCCGTTTCGACCCTGTGCATACCCATGCCGAGTTCGGAAGGCTCAAATCCGAATGCAAGCCCCATCAGTTCTGTGAAATACACAACAGGTATATGCAACCGCTCACCGCTCTTCTCCATTAAGTACTGCTTTGAATCAAACTGGGTGAAGCATGCAGGACACATCATCGTCATGGCATCAGAAATATCCTGCACCTCAAGAATCTTCTCGCGAGCCAGTGTGATTGCGTCTGATGGATCTTCCGTGTTGGACAGATCGTTTCCACAGCAGAGCATCTTTGTGCGGTACTCAATGCTTTTGGCACCCAGCGCCTCGACGAGAATATCGAACTTCGTTGGCTCATTCGGGTCATCAAAATGTATCGCAGAACTCGGGCGGACCAGATGGCAGCCGTAGTGAACCGCGATATTCATCCCGTCAAGAGGTCTTGCCACATGTTTTTTTATTGCGTCTGTGCCGATGTCGTCGTGCAATACTTCGATTAAGTGTTTTACTTTTATAGTTCCCCTGTACTCGAGCCCCACACTTGCTAGCAGTTCGTTTACAGCATTCTTAAGCTTCGGGTTCATGTTAAGCTCGGATACTGCCGACTTTAATGTGCCGTAACATCCATTGCACGGTGTTACAAGATCCATGCCCATCTCCTCTACCAGAGCAAGGTTTCTTGCTGCTGTTACGTACCATGCGAACTCGTCTCCTATTTTGACCAACTTCGTGGGGCAACATGTGGTGCCCTCGATCTCATGTAGTCTGATATCGAGCAGGTCTGCGACGAGTCTAACTGATTTCTCCATGAACGGGAACCGTGCCTGGATGGTGCATCCCCAGAATACTGCGTAATCGGTCATTTGATCTCGTGCTCCTTTCCCTTTTCTGTTGTGTTTGGTAGTGAGGGTTTATTGGGGTTTGGGTGCGGGGTGTTCTTTTCTGGCATGGGGTAACCATCTAACGACGTTCTGATATATAGGTTTAACTGAAGGGGT
>JAYEGZ010000011.1:1918-5871 GCA_034659315.1 Methanobacteriota archaeon | reverse complement strand
TCTTTAGTATACAATCCCACAAAATAAACCGGTCAGACCTCTGATCAGGCGGGTAGACGCCCCTTCATACGGTTGCCCCGGAATCAAGAACCCTGGAGACCAGGAAACCGGATGACTCACCGCTCCACCATTAGCATCACCAGCAACGCCTTCTGGACATGCAGTCTGTTCTCTGCCTGATCCAGCACAGCAGAATGCACGCCGTACAATACTTCGCCCGTAATCTCCTGACCACGATGCGCTGGCAAGCAGTGGAGCACGATGCAATCAGGCTTTGCATGATTTAGAAGAGCGTCGTTGACCTGAAAACCATCAAAATCACGTAACCGCTCTTGTTCTTCATCTTCATCGCCCATCGAGACCCAGACATCGGTGTAAAGCACGTCAGCCCCTGACGCAGCCACTGCAGGATCGTGCGTGACCACGACATCGCCACCAAGTTCCCGAGCATGCCTCACCGTAGCCTGATCCGGCTCGTACCCGGCAGGACATGCTACCGAAAGGCGCATACCAGTGATCGCGCTTGCAAGGATCAACGAATTGCAGACATTATTCCCATCCCCGATCCACGCGACATGCAAGCCCTGAAAATCACCTTTACGCTCCTTAATCGTGAGTAAATCGGCAAGCAACTGACACGGGTGCTCTGCGTCTGAGAGTGCATTGATCACCGGGATATCTGCACATTTTGCAAGTTCACGTACCGTTTCATGGCTGTAAACCCTTGCGATGATCGCGTGTACGTATCGTGAAAGCACCATCGCGGTGTCACAGATCGTCTCGCTACGCCCGAGCTGAAGATCCGTTGAATTTAGATACAACGCATGTCCGCCGAGTTCGGTCATCGCTACCTCGAAGGAGACCCGCGTACGGGTGGATGACTTCTCAAAGATCATTGCAAGACTCATGCCCGCTAGCGAAGTCTGTGTCTGGTGTTTGCCGCGTTTTTCTTTCAATTCGAGAGAGAGATCGAGCAGTTGCAGGATCTCCTCGCGTGTCAGATCTGCTATGGAGATAAGGTCATTTGATATCATCCAGTAGTAACCTCACAGCCATCAGCGGTAATGATCACGGTGTGCTCCGCCTGTGACACAAGCGCACCCGTAACTTCCGTCAAAACCGGATAAGACTCGATCACCCCGGATTTTTCCAAATTCCGGAATGTAAAATCAATCTTCTCTCCTGAAAACCACCGCTTCGCAAACGGAAGTGCCTTATATTCCATCATCTCCTTGAGTAGTGCCCTTGCCCGAGGAATACGCGGAAGCGGTGGATTTCCGGTTGTAAGATGGTAGATCTCAGCCCGCTGAGTGTCCCTGATCCTGCCTGCACCATTCGTGGCAAATGGCTCGATTGCAACCACTTGCCCCTCAACAAGTACGGTTCCGCCGCGTACGGGGACATTCGGGATGCTTGGTGGGGTATGTGTAAGATATCTCCCAAGCCCATGCCCTGTGAGGTTTGCGATCGGCTTGTATCCAAACTCGCCAATCACACTCTCGATAGCCGCCCCAATCTCAGCGGTATTGACTCCCGCGTGAATCAGGTCGATTGCCGCCGCAAGCCCGGCTTTTGACGCCTCTACAAGTTCGGGGTGGTCGGAAAGATCAATCGTCACGGCGGCATCCGCGATATAGCCATCGATATGTACGCCGATGTCGAGCTTTACCATATCCTCGCCAAACACCGAGGTGTCGTCCGCACCCGGCGTGTAATGTGCGGCATCCTCGTTTCTCGAGAGATTGCACGGAAATGCGGGCTGTCCGCCGAGACTACGTATCAAATCCTCTGCAAAATCGGCGGTTTCGACGATACTTGCCCCCACTGTTATTTTCTTCGCTGTTTTCTCACGCACCTCTGCGAGAATTCTTCCAGCCTGCCTGTGTTTCTTAAGTTCCTCGTGTGTGAGATTGTTGTTCATGATACTCCATAAAAAAGAAAATGAGACCGCCCGAAAGATAATTTTACGCTTTTGGGCGGCAAAGGTTCGGCTTTGGCTATGAAATTACTGAAAACTCACATTTTCAGAATTTCAATCGCCCTGTTGATGTCTTCTGCTTTGACAGTCTTCCTACCCGCGTGCTTTGTCTCGATGATCGCTTCCTTAGCGATCTTTATACCGATATCTTCAAGCACTTCGGTCAGGGCACCGCGTGCCGATTCGCTGACCCGAATGTCCCCATCTGATGCAGTTCGTATAAGCCGCTCAACTGGAGCCAACGGTATTATTTTCTTTGCCATTTGTTTGTATCTCCTTCTGTGGTCTGATTTGGTTCACAACTAATCGGTGCGTATTCGATTTTATGCACCGACACCAAGCACATAACGATGTACAGAATAGACCACTATTCCGTGACCATATTAATGCATGGTGTTGTTATGTACTTACTTTTTGAAATAAGGCCTATATATACTTTTTGATCAACATCCACGTTACAGTGGAAAATATCTTTGAGAAATTGAATTTATGATCTCCAGGCATGATAAATCACCGTGTAAATAAATTCATAGAGATCGCCCATAGAAACACCCATAAGATATTACGTCATATACTGATTGGCCATGATAACTATAACCGGATTAACACTGAAAAACCCAACGCTGCTTGCCGCGGGAATCCTCGGAACCACGGGTGCATCGTTACTGCGAGTTGCGCGCAATGGTGCAGGTGCAGTTGTCACAAAATCCATCGGATGTGATCCAAAAGCAGGACATCCGAACCCAAGCATGATTGAGACTGAATGTGGATTTCTAAACGCGCTTGGGCTGCCAAATCCGGGTTACCGCCAGTATCGCGAAGAGCTACAGATAGCAAGCGCGGCAGGGGTCCCGGTGATTGCGAGTATCTTTGGCGCTAATGCCCGGGAATTTACGAGAGTCGCACTTGGGGTGTGCGATGCAGCTGATGCGATCGAACTGAACCTGAGCTGTCCACATGCAGATCGATACGGCGCCTCCGTTGGTATCGACCCATTTCTTGTCAGTGAGATTGTATTATCTGTCAAAGAGGCAGTTGATATCCCGGTCTGGGCAAAACTGACACCAAATGTCACCGATATCACAGAGATCGGACTTGCCGCACAAGAGGGCGGCGCGGACGCCGTAGTTGCTATCAATACCGTGCGAGCGATGGCTATTGACATTGAGTCTGGATATCCAATCCTTGGCAATCGGTTTGGTGGGCTTTCAGGGGCCGGGATCAAGCCGATCGCCGTAAAATGCGTGTATGACCTCTATGGCGCGATCGATATCCCGATCATCGGTGTCGGCGGAATCTCGTGCTGGCAGGACGCAATCGAGATGATACTTGTAGGTGCAAGCGCAGTGCAGATCGGATCTGCCGTGCATACTGGGCTTTCGGTCTTTTCAGAGGTTGCAGATGGAATCACTGGTTATTGTCAAGCACATGGCTGTGAGGTCGAGGATATGTGCGGAATGGCGCATCGGGTTGGGGTGGCGTGAGATCGGGTCGTTGAGGGGCTCATAGTGCATAGCCACATCTGTGATTTTTATTTTAGCATATACAATATAACGTCCAGTCATTATATACTATTTTTATTTATTAAGAAGAATATCGCAAGCCCCACCGGGGGGGCATTTCTTACTCGTAAACTATTCACCAAACTTTTCACAAAAGTTTGATCAAAAACTGCCCTCCGGGTCATATCGGTTTTTACTCGTAAACTATTCACCAAACTTTTCACAAAAGTTTGATCAAAAACTGACTTCCGACCCGGAGGGCAGTTTTTACTCGATTTTTTGTGAAAAAATCGTCTTTGAACTGCGTGTATGACCGAAACTCAAACTATGGTCAAAGCCATCCCACGAGTGGCATGTAACGTTTATGTGCTTGCTGGTCCATCTCAGCATAGCATCCAAAAGGATCCTGGCGAGGAGTTGAAACAGATATATGGGCAGGCAACTCGGTAGCGAAGTTTTACGCGTGACGGGAT
>JAYEGZ010000011.1:0-1818 GCA_034659315.1 Methanobacteriota archaeon | reverse complement strand
GAGTGGCATGTAACGTTTATGTGCTTGCTGGTCCATCTCAGCATAGCATCCAAAAGGATCCTGGCGAGGAGTTGAAACAGATATATGGGCAGGCAACTCGGTAGCGAAGTTTTACGCGTGACGGGATTTCGGGAATGAAACGATGAAAGCAAAATCCATAATTTACTACATACTGATCATGCTGACGGTGTTCAGCGCGCCAGCATCGGCAGACCATACCATAATCAGTGGTGATGTGAACAACGATAGTAGACTAACTGCGACAGACTCGCTCATCGCGCTGCAGATGGCAGTCGGGAGCACATCCCGGGGTATTGAGGGTGCAGATGTGAATCATGACGGTATAGTAAGTTCGCTCGATGCGCTGATGATACTCATGATGGTACAGGAAACGGGGCATGGCGGGGCATGCAACCTAAAGTCCGCATTCGCTGCATACTATAGTCCGGTAAGCATCACGGTAGATCCCAGCGTGCCTCCTTACCAGTTACCTTTGAATTTAAGCAATATCTCAAATATTGAGAATATAACATCAGAGTTCAGATTGAACGAATTGGTAAATAAACTGTTAATAACTAACGGGTTTGCCATAATGGATTATGGATCTGTAGATGATATTGTAGCTCCTTATGAGGATATGAAGCACCGCGGCGTCCCCATATTTGTTACATCTGATACCTTGCTACATCTATACCATATCCAGTTTGACGAGATTCTCAAGGGCGCCGAGGAGCGTGAGTTCTTTGATGCGCTTCTTGATATGAGTGCGGCGATGCTTAAACAGTCTGAGCAGGATTATGATAACTATGACAACGCAACAGACCCTGAGATGAAGGAAGCGGCAAGGAGAAACGTTGCATACTTCGCAGTCGCCGTAAAACTTCTCCAGACGCCGACTGAGGCGTACAATGGGACTGACGGTATCAGACAGATCGATTTCACGGTACCTGATTATGTGCAAAGTGTGGTTGATTGCGAGATTGCGAATATAGAACGCCACGAGGGCTTTGCCCCAAGTCATATATTTAACACGGACCCTAACCGGCTGTGCATGGATGAATGCTGTTACTGCGAGGATTACTCGCAATACGTTCCAAGAGGGCATTACACACGGAGCGAAAAGCTGAAGCGATACTTCAAGGCGATGATGTGGTATGGGCGAATGGCTTTTCTCATGAAGGGCGGGAACGCCACTGAGTGCGACGGCATCGAGACTCCGCTGATAACTGAAGAGGATGCAAAACTTGCAACGATTCAGGCATCGTTGATCGCATCAGAGCTTCCGGACACCTCCGCCGGGAATGAAACCGTGCAAGAACATTGGAACCGGATATATTCGGTCACATCATTCTTTGTTGGAACTGCAGACGATTTAACGCCTTATGAATACCAGAGCGCAATCAGAGAGGTCTTTGGTTCGGATTTCGATACCACAGAACTTGCAGATGACGGGAAGATGCTGGAGCTCAAAGCGGAATTAGCCGGACTTAGGAGTCCTGAGATATATGGAGGCTCCGGGGTCTGCACGATATATCCGCCAATCACACGGGAGAAACTGTACGAATGCCTGGATAAAACAAAGGGTTTCAGGTTCATGGGGCAGAGGTTCATTCCTGATTCGTATATGTTCCAACAACTGGTCTACCCGTCTGTAGGTGTGTATGCAGGCAATGAGACGCCGTTTACGATGTGCATCACGGAAGTGGGACCTGCAAGATGCTTCCCGAGAGGTCTGGATGTTATGGCGGTTCTTGGTTCCGGATGTGCCGAGGCGATCCTTGCGGAGGACGGCGATACCGAATACGAAGGCATAAACAC
>JAYEGZ010000010.1:0-5882 GCA_034659315.1 Methanobacteriota archaeon | reverse complement strand
GTCAGCAGAATCTTGCTGTATCGATCATCGTGCAGTT
The DNA here is from genome assembly GCA_034659315.1 of Methanobacteriota archaeon. GTDB lineage: Archaea > Halobacteriota > Methanosarcinia > Methanosarcinales > Methanogasteraceae > Methanogaster_D. Next base: position 5,845 of record JAYEGZ010000010.1, on the reverse strand, counting down.
TGTTGATATAATACAGCGCAGGTCCGCCGTTTAACATCCCTGCGGTTGTAACGACGATAGAAGCCTCTTTTAACAACTGTGACCGCTTGTTTGGTCTCACCACAGTAGCGTTGTCGAACGCTTGCTGGAGCGCACTTGAGTCTCGCAGGTATTCAGGGTACTGGATCATCATCCTGAACACATCAACGCCCATTCCATCAACATAAGGGTGAAGTCCGTGTTTATACAATACCAGCAGGATTTCCTGCGTTCTTCCGATCGCAAAACATGGGATAATCACATTTCCGCCACGTTCGATCGTTTCACGGATCGAATCAACGAATTCACGCTCCAGTTCATCCCTTGGTGTGTGATCGGTGCCGTAATACGTGCTTTCCATGACCAGTATGTCTGCCTTTGGCTGCTGGTCAGCACGGTTCAGCAGACGTGTATCCGAGAGGTTCACATCGCCCGTGTACAGAATCCGCATCCCGTTTTCAGACTCCAGAAGAATCGATGTCGAGCCGGGGATGTGTCCGGCATCATACAGTTGCGCGGTGTGCTTGCCGCACTCAAACTCTTCCCTGTAGTCAATGGTGTGGGCATTTCGCACAAACTCGTGTATATCCTGTGCATAGAACGGTGGCACATGTCTCGCGCGCTCAGCGATCGAAAGCGTGTCTTTCGCCAGAAACGCTGCGAGATTCATGGTAATCGGCGTAGAATAGACCTGCGGGTGTACATCCATGATATTCGGCACCAGTCCGCAATGATCGAGATGACCGTGCGAGATGATGATCGATTGTGGGCGGACTCCGTTAAGCGGATATGATGGTAAACGATCCTGCGACTCGCCCGGTTTTATCCCGTAGTCGAGCAGAATTTCATCGTCAACCAGAACTGCGGATCTGCCAACCTCCCTGCATCCACCAAGAAACCGCAATGAACAACCCATGTTAAATAAGTGAGCGCTTCTGACTGATTAAACATGTGGTGCAACACATAGGTTTAAGTCTGTATTGCTATGATTATGTATATCGGAAAGTTGGCAAATCCGATCGTATGCCGCTATAGCTCAGTTGGTAGTAGCGCGTGGCTGTTAACCACGAGGTCACAGGTTCGAGCCCTGTTGGCGGCGTTCATGGGCCCGTAGCTTAGCCAGGTCAGAGCGCTCGGCTCATAATTTCAAATGAGAAACCGAGCGGTCCTGCGTTCGAATCGCAGTGGGCCCATCTGCAAAAAAACCAGGGGTTGTGCTGCTTTTGTCTGGCAACTCAAGTTCAAAAATCAACCCAAATCATGAGGCGCGTCTCGAAGGTCGTCTTTCGTGGCAGGAATCGTTTTGTGGTTATCTTGTTTTATGATGTCTGTACGTCTTAAACAGCTCCCCTCAAGTTCAACCTGACTCACTCAGGATTTACTGCCATCAATACGTTGAACCCTTGGCATTTCCACGATATGATTTAGGTTATACTTTTGCTTGAACCGAACCTCGATCCTCCAAGCCCGCCCCGCCCGCGCCTGCTCGCAGAATCACTGATGCACCCAAACGATGTGCTGCACCTGCCATGACCAACATCCACCACCGCCAAAAACCCCCGGGCTGTACCAACAGCAACCCACAAAAAAAATAACACCACGAGGGTCTTGTAAAGAATCTCCTTACAAAGCCCTCGAATTTCTCACTTCTCGAACGATCTGATCACGCAGCCGTCTCGCCTGCCGCCATTCCTTCCTCTGCCTCTGCAACGTCTGCGATATCCGAAAACGCCCTGACCGACTTTAACATCATGCCGACCGTGAAGTGCCGTGCTGTGATTGCGTTTGCCGGACATGCGGATGCACATGATCCACAGCCCTTGCAGAGCGTCGGGTTGATCTCTGACTTCTTGGTGGTGTAGGTGATCTCCTCGACAGTCACAGTGACATCCTGCATGGTTGGCGCCTCGTACGGGCAGACTGTGACACAGGTTCCGCACCCGATGCAACGTTCAGGATCAACCACACTTATGTTGCCCATCGTCTCGAGTGTATCCCTTGTAAGAATCGTGCACGCCCTTGATGCGGCAGCCGAAGCCTGAGCCACCGATTCGTCGATCAGCTTTGGCGACTGTGCAGCTCCACAGAGGAAGACGCCGTCTGTTGCAAAGTCCACTGGTCTTAGCTTGATGTGCGCCTCAAGGAAGAAGTTGTTGCCCCCAAGCGGCACCTTGAAGTGTTCTGAGAGTGCCACGTTGGATTCCGGAGTCTCCGTCGGTGCACTCAGCACCACGAGCTCTGTTGCAATCTCAACATCCCTGCCAAGTAGGTGGTCAAAGACATTTACAACGCCGTCGCCAACCACGGGTTCCTTATCCTCGGTGTACCGCATAAAGAAGACGCCAAGTTCCCTTGCCTTGATGTACAGGTTCTCCCATACACCGTACGTCCTGATATCCCGGTAGAGCACATAGATGTTGGTGTCAGGACTCTCCTCCTTGATCCGGATCGCATTCTTAAGAGCATTGATGCAGCAGACCCGTGAGCAGTACGGACGCTCGTCGTTTCTTCCGCCTGCACACTGAATCATCACGACCGTCTTTATATCCGCATCAAGACTGCTCTCAAGCATCTCCTCAAGCTGCAACTGAGTGACCACGTTTTCGTACTTTCCGTAGGAGAAGTAGCCCTCCGGCTTAAACTCATGTGCGCCTGTTGCGATGATCGCAGTGCCAAACTCAAGCTCAGTTCCGCCTGTAAGCGTTGCCTTGAAGTTGCCCATTGCTCCTGACACACTCTCAAGGGTGGTTCCGGTATATGCGGTGACCAACGGGTTAGCCTCTATTTTAGCCACCATCTCGCTTAGCACGTCAGATGCTTTCTGCCCGGTGTGCAGGTTCTTGATGCTGCGTAACATGCCGCCGAGTTCAGGCTCTGTCTCGACAAGTGCCACCTCAAAACCGTTGTTTGCGATGTCGAGTGCGGCGGTCATGCCAGCGATTCCTCCGCCGATCACCAGCGCGGACTTGGTAAGTGAGAGTTCCTGCGTGTAGAGCGGTTCTGCCAGACTCGACTTTGCAACCGCTATCCGCACGGTATCCTTTGCCTTGACCGTTGCCTTCTCTGGCTCGTTCTGATGCACCCATGAGCAGTGCTCCCGGATGTTTGCAAGCTCAAAGAAGAACGGATTGAGTCCCGCATTCCGGCACGTCTCCTGGAACAGCGGTTCATGCGTTCTCGGGGTGCATGATGCAACCACAACCCGGTTGAGGTTGTGTTCCTTGATCATCTCACCTATCCGCTCATGAGAGTCACCGCTGCACGCATAGACCTCTTCTTTGGAGATAACGACACCTGGAAGCGTATCTGCGTACGTAACGACATCAGGCACGTCCACGACATTGCCGATATTGATACCGCACCTGCAGATCACGACACCGATCCTTGGTTTGTCTCCGTTAAATGGCGTCTCGTCTGGATATTCTTTCTTGGTCACAAGCGTGCCCCGCGCGCCTGCGAGCATCGCTCCTGCCCTGGCTGCCGCGCCGCTTGCGTCCGCCACAGTATCAGGAATGTCTTTTGGACCCTGAATTGTACCTGACGCAAAGATTCCAGGAACGCTTGTCTCAACAGGATTGATCAGATCGGTCTTGATGTTTCCAAACTCGTCCAGTTCGATGCCAGCCATCTCTGCAATCTTTTTAGTCTCCTCAGAGGCTGTAAGCCCGATAGAGAGCACGATCGCGTCGAACTCTTCACGTTCGATCGCTCCTTCCTCGGATTCGTACTTGACATATACGTTGTCGGTCACAGGATCGATGTCCACGCCATTTGGTCGTGATCTGATATACCTGACACCTGCGGTCTTTGCTCTCTGGTAGAACTCCTCAAATCCTTTCCCAAACGCCCTCACATCGATCACAAAGATAGTCATATCCAGCGTGGGATCATGCTCTTTTGCGACCATCGCCTCTTTGGTTGCGTACATGCAGCAGACTGCAGAACAGTACGGGTTACCGATCTCAGGGTTCCTTGAACCGACGCACTGGATCCATGCGATGCGCTTTGGTCTTGATCCATCCATAAGCTCGATGTGCCCTTCTGTCGGACCTGATGAACTTAGCATCCGTTCAAACTGCATCGACGTGATGACCTTAGTGTGCTCGACATGGTACTGCTCAAGCTTGGCTGCATCAAATGGCTTGAATCCGGTGGTGAGGATGATTGCGCCGACCGGGATATCGACCTGTTTGTCCTTCTGTTCGTAATCAACCGCGCCTGCCTCACATGCTTTCGCGCAGTTGCCGCATTTACCCTTGGTCAGGTACAGACAGCGTTCAGCATCGATGACCGCGATCTTTGGCACAGCCTGCGGGAACGGAAGATAGATTGCTTTGTGCTTTCCGAGCAGTTCGTTGTACTCATCAGGCACTTTCACGGGACATTTGGCAAAACATATCTCGCACCCGATACATTTTGTCTCATCGATGTAACGTGCCTTCTTGTTAACCGTAACCGTGAAGTTGCCTTCCTCGCCGCTGATGCCGACCAAATCGCAGTACGTCATCAGTTCGATGTTCGGATGTCGCTCGGCATCGACCAGCTTCGGAGAAAGCGTACACATAGCGCAGTCCATAGTCGGAAATGTCTTGTCAAGCTGCGACATCGTCCCGCCGATACTCGGTCCTGACTCGATTAAGTACACCTTGATCCCGCTCTCTGCCAGATCCAGCGCTGACTGGATGCCTGCGATGCCGCCGCCGATGACGGCCGCCGCACCAACCTTATCGCCAGCCATTACTTGCCACCTCCGATCTTCTTCATAAATTCATCGTTCGTAATGTAATTCATGTCAATTCCAAGCTCCTCCGGCGTATAACCCATCGAAAGCCCGAGCAGCTGGGAGTAATGTAGTACAGGTAGATTATACTCGCGTCCGAACTTCTTCGCAATCTCAGTCTGCCCGACATCCAGTTCCAGATGGCAGAACGGACACGCATCAACGAAACAGTCAGCTCCTGCCGCAATCGCATGTTGTATCTTTGCTTCAGCCATCTGAAGCGCAGTGTCAAGCACCGCGGTTCTTGCACCGCCGCCTGCACCGCAGCACGCAAGTTTATCTTCGTAATCGATCGATTCCGCACCAACCGCTTCCACCAGTTCATCAAAGAACCGGGGGTTCTCCACGCTTCCAAGATGCCGTTCCTTGGACGGCTTGATCAGGTGGCAGCCGTAGTGGACTGCGACTTTCAGGTCAACCGGCTTGATTGCCGCCTCTTTGATCTTGTCAGCCCCAACTTCGCTGTGCAGGAACTCTATGATATGGCGCACCTCGATGGTTCCCTTGAACTCGTGCCCGATCTGCTTCAAGATCTTGTTTGTAGCCTCTCGTTCCACCTCGTCTTCCTTGAGGATGTTGTTAGCATCCACAAGAGATCCGAAGCAGCCGTTGCAGACGGTCAGTAGATCATAACCCAGTTCTTCAGAGAGAACGACGTTTCGTGCAGCTATCGAAAGCCACGTAGCTTTATCGAACGACCTGAAGACTCCGGGCGCAGGACAGCAGCTTGCACCGGGCAGTTCAACGAGTTCGACACCCAGTTTTTCAAGCGTCTTTTTTGTGGCAATTTCGATGCCAGGATACCGGTTGGGCATTATACACCCGAGGAAAAATGATAATTTTGGCATGATACTCACTCCGTTGTCAATTCATCGAATTTCGTTATTTTGATCAGCTTATGCACTTCGTCCAGACTCTCAGGGAACCTTTGCACCGTGTATGGCATTTCCTCGAGTCCCAGTTTCTTGCGCTTCTCTTTGGCGTCATCGTTTATCGGCACGGCATGTCCATACTCGATTACGAGTTTTGCCACAGCCCTGTGCTTTG
>JAYEGZ010000009.1:0-5960 GCA_034659315.1 Methanobacteriota archaeon | reverse complement strand
GATAATCGGATGCCACGATCAAGACGCTCTTTGGCTTCTTGTATTTCCTGCCTCTGAGTTTTCCTCTGCCTGCCCTGATCTTCTTTCCGTCCTTGGCACGAACTACATCATCCCAGACGCTGATCGACTCCAGCACCTTGCAGACCTCGGAGGTCTTTGTCAGGCTCTCGAACGCATCCTCAACTATGATCGGAAGCTTGACATCTGCTTCGACTCGGTGGCCTCTGGCAGCGATAAGCTCGGGATTGGTTGTGGCAGCGATCGCCGATCTGATAGCAAGCCTTCGCTCCTTCCGATTGATCTTCTCGGTCCAGTCCTTCTCCGCTTTTGGCGGATGCGCCCTCCTGCCGCCCTTTGCCTGCGGAACTCGTGCAGCCTGGTTGGAATTTACGAGCCTTGGTATCTGCGCTATGCCCCTGCCAGAACCAAGAGACCGCGCAGAGGTTCTCATGCCCGCGTACGCGCTCACACCATACGGCTGCCTCCGGTTCGCCTGCGCAGCAACAACCGCTCTCTTGATGATATCCGGACGATACACCTCAGAAAATACGCCCGGAAGCTCGATCTCCCGTAAAGGACTTCCTGATAAACTTAACACATTGCTCTTCATTTTAATCATCCTTGCTTGGACTGTGTGCTGACGTGCGTAATCACCGGAGCATCCCACGCCGGTTTTTCACGTATGCAGTGCCTCATCCGGATCAATCGTTTCGATGGTCCCGGAACGCTCCCTTGCAACATCACGTACCCGTTCCTGATGATGCCATAGTTTATGAATCCACCATCGGGCGTTACTTCTGCACCATCAGCCCCGATCTTCAAGATGCGTTTGTTGTACTCGGTGCGCTGATAATAGCCGGTCTGCCCCATCAGCGGCACAGTTCTGCGGACATAAGACGGTTTCCACGGACCAAGATTCCCTATGTGGCGCTTCTTTCCGGTTCGGCTGTGCTTGCCCTTCTGGAGCTGCACACCCCATCGCTTCACAGGACCCTGGGTCCCCTTTCCGGTGGTGATCGCCACGACATCGATGAAAGCACCCTCGTTGAATATGTCCGTGATGTTGTACTCCATGCCAAGAAGGGATTTTGCATGTTCGAACCGTGCGGCAGCGTCCCCGCCAGCAACCATGGTCTCCATATAGTCAGGTGTCTTCTTCGGAACTCCGGTGATGCTTTTTGGCATAGCCTGTACGATCATCCGGATCTCGTCCACAATGCCTTCCTCAAGAGCACCCTCGATACTGCTGTAATCTCCCCCTTCCCGCACCTCTGAGATCATTTTAAGCCCGTAATGTTCATCACGGGAATAAGCGTGTATTGCAATGGCGCGCATCGGCGGAGTCTCGATGATCGTCACTGGCATCGATACCTCCATGCCCGATGTCAGACGTTTTGGGTGGTCATCGATCATCGTCACATGGGTCATCCCAACTTTGTATCCGGCAAAACTCTGTATTTTAGGTTCTGTTCCGTTTTTGGTCCACGATCTGATCCGTGCAACCGGTTTCTTTGCTTTTTTTCTCGGACTGAATGCAAGTGACCCTCGTCGTGGTCTGTGTATCGTTGGCATTTATCAAACCTCTTCTCAAAAGCATCGCTGTATGCTGTATTAAACCTATGTCACGTAAGACCTTAAAACATGAACCGCCGGAACCGGAACCGCCATGAACGTGGGAAAACCGCGGGACACAGTGGGTCCATGTTTTGGTCTGCCGGGTTGCCTCATCCAGATTATTGGGTATCCAAATCCCCAAAAAAAGTGTCAGACAAAGACTTTCCGGATATCATCAGGCATCAGTAGAATAAAGTTGTGATCCCCGGCATAAGCAACCGCCTCTTGAGTAAAACCCGATCGTGAGACGACCATAAATTGCTCCACTCTCGCACCATCATTCCATCTTACACATTTTGACTTATCCTGCAAATCCTCAAGAACGCCCACCCCTGCCTCACGATTCTGCCACTTGCATTCGCAGAAAACGATCTCAGCGGTGTTCTCATTCAGTGCCACAATATCGATCTCCTTGTCCTTGTGCCACCACCTTCCAATGCTGGTAAATTGCCGCCCTTCTGAAAAGATGTCAAGATGCGGGAAAATGTCGATCATGATCATTTCGAACTTTTTCCCGAGATAAACAGGGAATTCTTTTCGTATCATCCCGGCAACTGCGGTTGAATTGCCTCTTTCAAGTTCAGAGAGATTAGTATATACGAACCTGAACCAGAAATCAAAGAAATTGTCTTTTATATAATATTTGGCACCATACGCTTTCAATTTACGCTTAAAGCCCTCTGTTACCGGCAGGCTCTTCTCAATTATTCCAAGTCTTTGAAGTGTATATAGGTATTTTGATAAAAGACTCTTATCTAACTGGGTTTTGCCGGATATCTCATTAAACGCAGTCAACCCCCCTGCGATAGATGATAGTATCGACATGTAATTCGAAGGGTCTCGCAGCTCTTCCCTGAGGAGTATCTCCACTTCCTCATATAGAAATTCGCCTTTTGACAGGATCTTTCCTTCAATATTATCCCATACCGGGGTATTACTATCAAACTGCATCAGGTATCCGGGTATGGTGTCTGTTACCGAATACAGTGTCAGAATATCTTCAAAAGAATAGGATGGAAAGAATTCTTTTAGATGGACGACATCAAGCCGATCCACCATCCACTGTCCGGTACGCCTGCCGTACAGAGGGCTGTTATAGTCCAGTGTGTATTTTTCCATCATGCTGACTGACGAACCGCAGAGTATGAACATTATTTTAGTATCATTAAATAAATTATCCCATTTATCCTGCAGGATGGAAAGTAGATCCGGAAATTTCACAACAATGATGGGGAATTCGTCGATCACCAGAACAAGCCGATCAGATGCTTTCTCTGCAAGATATCCAAGGCAATCATCCCAGCTTGATAGAGGCGTGCGGGCAAGCGAAATGTCTTTGAAATGTTCCATCAACATCAGGTTGAATCTGCGCAGTGTGTCTGTTTTTGACTCGGCTCTTCCAAGAAAATACAATGTTGGTCTGTGCAGAGAGAACTTATTTATAAGTTCGGTCTTTCCGATTCTTCTGCGACCGTATATGATTATGAACTCGGCTTTGTCTGAATCGTATTTTCTCTGCAGGAATGTTAGTTCTTGTGTTCTGTTGATGAATGTCATTATGAGTATATACTCGTAATGCAACGATATAAATTTTACGGCAATCACAATTCACCCAAACTTCAGATCCAATGAAAAACATCATCAAAGGAGCACGGGAGCCATAGCGTCAAGGATATCACGGCAACGCTCCCGCGGGACAGGCTGATCGTGATAACCGGAGGCTCAGGTTCCGGCAAATCAACACTTTGCGTATCGACACGATTCCATGCAAGGCGGCAAGGAGGATGGCAGCGACAATACGCCGGGTGGCAGGATGTGAACTCGGGACGTGGCAGCAGGTCATCTTCATCGATCCGGACAACCGCCCGAGAGACCGGAAGTTGATCGTGCAGATCATCAGGGAGTGATCCACGCAGCATTCTTCGGATCGATCGAGATATGGGACAAGTTTTGTGAAACCCGGTCACGGGGAACTGCCGCACCATCTGGCTGACAGCCCCACTCGCGAGGGGTTTTATATGGGATGGGTTCCGATTTATTAAGTGTGGAACGAGGAGAACTCTGTCACGATCGATGCATGGGCATGCTGCTGGCCGAGTACATGCAAGACCGGAATGTAGCCGGACCGAATGCAAAAACGCTGTGTGCAGGCTTCGTACTTAAGTGTGGGTTTTGGTGACCAGCAATTCTAATTATGGAATGGAATTTTGTTTGGCACATACTATCAGCACATTATGCAAATGATTAATGTGATATAACTTACAAAAGCGACATGTTTTTTAAGAAACACTATCACAATTTTATCTTTTTTGCTGTTTCGGGTCGTTGATGTCCGAGAGATTTTTCAAAATGAGAATTGCTGGGTTGGGGCTGACCTGATAAACGCATGGAGGGCGGGTTGATCTCGCTGGTAGTGTTTTTGTAGAGGATTAGTTATTGGTTTTGGAGAGAAAAGACATCGCTAAAAATTTTTCTTGGGTTAAGCCATTTCTAACATTTTCTGAAATACCCTCTACCTCAATGCTAATGGGTGCATCTCAGAACTCCCAAGTGGAATCGAAGAAGAAACTTCTCTTTTCTACAAACTTACGCGGTCGTATTCTTCAGCGTTGTGGATGATGGGCGTGTTCGACGCTAAATAAGCCAAATTTAGCACACCTTCCAAGTTTGGATTCACAATTATAGGTTTTTTCTTGGGTGAACTAACTATATCAACCATCTTTTGTATGTTCTCTGACTCATTGATACAAGTGATATGAATATTACTCTTTTCCAGTCTGTACAAAAATTGCTGCATGAAAGAGCGGTTTGTTGTACGAACGCCATAAAAGTCGATGGTAACGTCAGTATCTTTAAGTGAATCAATACACTCAAACAACTTATCTGCCAATTGTCGCAACGCTAAATGCTGGCCGATAATGTCTTTGACATATATCCTTTCCTTGTTGGCTAGTGGGTGCATTGATATCAACCTCTGGACGTGTTCGCTTAATATGCGTATGCAAATCTAGTACACTTGAACATATAAACATATCGTATGTTATACATAGAACCTCAAGTTTGAGTAGATTTAACCGAATGCAAATGTATCATCCATCGATGTAGTCGTAAATGTTGTCAATTTGTAGCACAGGATATGGCACTCTGATGCTAATTAGTGTCCCGTGCAATTGATATGCGTTTCCTGTGTTATACTTAAGCTCTTTATCTCTGTTCTTATATAGCGCACCATTTCTGGAAACCAATAGCAATTCACCACATAGACCGTCTACATACAATTTCACTGAGCTACCAAGACCAAAACCCCTCCCATCATCTTTAGTCGACTTTCCATTTATTGCGGATGCAATCGCAATGCAGTCATCTGAAAAATGAGCATCATGTTTTTCAAAACAACCAGGTATTGATATGCCATCATCCAAGATTGATATTTCTACGAATCTCTTATTTATATATTTTTGTGCCATTACCCGCGCAGTGGAAAATTCCGAATGTTCATAAACATTATCGATAAGTTCGCCAATTAAGTAGTTGAAACAATTCGCACCACCATAATCTTCACCGTTATCATATATGGTTCTTAAATTATTTAAAATATCTTTTATCTGACTCCCGTTTTTCGGCAAGTTCGTTATCGGTATATATGTAGAACCCTCTAAAAAACTGCGCTCCATAATAATTGAAATGTAGTTACTGACATTATCCGGTGGTGAAATATATCCCATTGAACGCATATTATCTCTTAAAAAATTGGCTAACGGAAGTAAACTGGTAGGATAGAACCAAGAAAATGATGAAAGATCAATTATATTAGTTGTTTTTGATTTTTCACGAATCCTACAAAATTTCATATACTCATGTACAATCTCTGGTATCATCGAAGTAAGTTAGGTGATTACAATCTTATATATTTTTCTATCATTCAAAATAACGCACACGAACTCAAGTCAGATCGCCATAACGGTATTCCCGCCCCATCGTGCGAACAACTACTGCCTGACCCCCCGAGCCCACGGATGCCCCGAATTAAGAGGCTGTCTTACAATTCAAAATTGCAACAAAAAGAAGTACGGATAGGACGTTATATCGAAAGCGTATGCGAAGCGTGGTCGGAATTGTTTTTGCGAGGTTGAGCGACCACACACCCTCTTCAAGTACCGCGTCTGCCACCCCAAGTCCAGAATATCTGAGAACAGATGAGCCATAACCCAGCCACACATAATGTACCAATCCCGCGCCCCCGGGAAAAAATTAATACCTCTCACCCCCTGCTATCTTCACATAAGCAATGAAAGAAATCATCATCAAAGGAGCGCGGGAACACAACCTCAAGGATATCACGGTAA
>JAYEGZ010000008.1:0-20785 GCA_034659315.1 Methanobacteriota archaeon | reverse complement strand
GTTCTGCGCCGACACACAGGATGTCGTTGACATTCATGGCGACGCAATCGATACCGACTGTGTCGTATTTTTCCATGAGCTGCGCGATAAAGACCTTCGTTCCGACGCCGTCGGTTTTGACCGCCAGCGATCTACCACCCCCAATGTCGATAACTCCTGAAAAATGTCCTATCGGGAGCGTGGGCTTACCTATGGCATCTCTGAACTCAAAGGTCGTTTTGACAAGTTTTACGATCCGTTTTAGTGCAATATCTACCTTTGCGGTGTCTGCACCAGCTTTCTGATATGTAAGATGCCCGTCTGCGGCATCGCCCGCAATTTCAGTCTTCTCCATGTGTTCTGTCTCCTTTGATGGTTTGTTGGTTGCTGGTGCGGTTTGAAAGACTAAAAATGTACCTAACGGCATGTCAATATAAGAGATCAAACCAACAATCGAGCACTTCGGATTTATCAGACCTACCTGATGTGCATATCATTGAGTTCTACATACCAGCTATTAAAAATAATGCACCAAATCGGCAAACACCGCTTATTTGTCTTTAACAACCGGGTTGTTTAAAATTCAATGGCGGATTTGACCTCTGTTCGCGCATTCTCACCCATACGCAGGTTCAAAGCGTATGAAACATGGTATTTAAGAGAGATGTCCTGAGATCATAGGCAATATTACGCTGCACTGGTGCAGGTATGGATGCGCTTGAATAGCACCCCAGAGCAACCCCAACCGATAGGTATATAAGGAATTAGTAATATGTCATAGTTACCACGACCACTAAAAAAAGTCCGTTCGCGTGGGCGCGCAGTACTCCCCTCACCGGGGGGCTGTGCATTACAGCAATTTTGCAGTAATCGAGATGAATGGAAGTGTTATGGCACTGTAAAACCGGTATATGCCTTAATCTTGAATGTGGGGAGACACAACTACAAAATAATATCTAAAAATTTTGATTTTTGATATTCACGGCAGATATGCGGGTTCTTGCAGGTGGCGTCCGATTATTGGGGGTGAATGATACACTCTGGTTCGGCGTACCATGGATTCGAGCTCATTGTGATCACGGTGGGCATCTCCATGATCGGATCCATAATACATGAGAGAGATAAGGCTACATGCACTTTAGCTCATCTTCAGTTCGTGCAACTCATATTCCAAGCCCTCGGAGTCCAGCCGTCTGAGCAACGAAGGCAGTTCATCGTCCACTGAAACCACGAAAGGCGACATGCCATGCCATGCAGCTTCAATCACAGCCTCTTTTGCACCGAACATGACATCTGCATCGATCCCAATATTTTTAAGAGATATTAATGCCTCCACGCCCACCGCAACGATTAACTTATTGCCGTCTGTAAGTTTTTTGAGCCGTGGGTAATTGACAGCAGCAGAACCCCCGCGATTAATCTTTGGCACCTTCCCAATCGTGATTTTCACAGTCGGAAGCTCGATGATCCCTTTCATATTGGTGACGCCCACATCTTTGCCCCCTGGCACATCAGCGAGGATCTTGCCTGTCGCGCTCGCTTCGTGTGTTGTGGATGCATATAGCAATCCGTCACGCATATACAGAAAGACGCTGGTGCCTGCCTGCAACGATTCATCGGCGATTGCAGTCCAGACTGTGACCTGGCTGACAACCTCGTCAAGTATGAACCCGGTATATCGTTTAAGTGCGAGCGCGTTCTCGGTTATCCATTCGATCCCTTTTGCAGTCACCTTATACCTGACACGCCCGTCGCTGTATACAAAACCTTGATTCGCCAGCTCCTTGAGGTATTCAGAGACTGCCTGTGGCGTAACTCCCAGCGCGTGAGCAATCTCACTCTGGCGCACATTTGGCTGATGCGCCGCAATCTCCACAAGAATCTGGAACTTTGTTGTATCGCGTTTGCTTTGAATGATGAGTGTCATACCGGTAAATCATATAGTCCATATTTAATATAAACTTTTTGGTCGATTGTTTGGAGTGTTATTTCGCCGAAATATACCGCGATATGTTCTCTCAATGAATCGTGGATGAAATCGGTGTGGATCAGGGTCCAAAAACCATATTAGACGTCGATTCACACAGATGATACCAATTAAGGAGCATCTGGCATATACAGGGATATGTTTAAAAACTCCGCACGATGTCGACACATGTTCATTATATGCCAGATAACCTGAGTGAAGCCCCAATTATTCGCGAGGATTTTCGCGGCATACCCATGCAGCGCGGCGAGAAGCCGCGCCCTCTCAATTCATGCATACTGCCGTACCTACACATACATACTGCACATATAGCACAATGAGATCATGACCCTACACAATCCCAAGTCAGCAAGCGCATTTACACCAGCCCATATCACAGGTTTCTTTGTGATCTGCGAGCACGAGAACCGGGCTCTGATGGGTTCGCTTGGTTGCGGGGTGACCCTCCAGTCAGGGGTTGTCACCAGTGTCAGCGTCCCCGGTCATGACAATATGCCAGGCAACATCCCTGTCGTGCAGTCCGTGGTCTCGAGACTGACATCCTGCGCATGTTCGGTCCGGAGCAGATCGGATATTCCAATCGGTGCAGGCTTCGGGGCAAGCGGCGCGTATGCGCTCGGCACAGCGCTTGCACTCAACCAGACTCTACAACTTAATCAGACCGCCAGCCAACTGACCCGGGTCGCTCACATCGCGGAGGTCGAGAACATGACCGGGCTTGGTGATGTTGTGGCGCAGTCACTTGGGGGCGTCGTCATCAGGCGCACGGCGGGTGCGTCAGCGCTGTTGAACCGGATATACACCGGTGAAAGGAACGTGTTCTGGGTAGTCTTCGATAAGATATCGACAAAAGAACTGCTCGAAGACAAGAGCACTGTCAACCGAATCAATCCTGTTGGACGGGGCTCGTTGCGTGAATTATTGAAGAAACCAACGTTTGAGAATTTTATGCGCCAGTCAAAGCGATTTGCCGTTGAAACCGGGCTGATGAGCGATGCCGTGTCTGATGCGGTGCAGACGGTCGAGGCCGCAGGCGGCATGGCAAGCCAGGCGATGCTTGGCGACGTGGTCTTTGCGGTCAATCACCCGGAAAGACACGGTGCAGACGATGCCGACAGTGCAACTAACACGATTGAGTCAGTACTTTCCGAGTTTGGCAGTGTGGGACGGAGTGGGATTGATTTTGGCGGGGCAAGACTAATCTGAAGGAAACTGTTGAGGTCGATTGTAGATTGCGATGGTGGGAAATTTGAATAGTGTTTTTCAGGTTTTTGAGGAAACTGTTTTATTCATACACCGCATGGTTTTGTTATCGATGAACGCAATATGTGAGGATGGAATAACCCGGTAACCATGTGGCAAGAGATCTCACGATTCGGAAAGAAACTTGTAGAATACGGGCTTGTTGAATCACATTTTGGAAATATCAGTATCCGCACCGGAGATACGATACTGATCACCCGCAGCGGATCGGCGCTTGATGAAATTGATCAGGACGCAGTGGTCGAAGTCGGGATCGCCGAATCATCAAGCATGGACCTGATAGCGTCGTCCGAAACGATCGTGCACCGCGCCATATACCAGAATACATCGGCGCTTGCGATCATACATGCGCACTGCCCTTATGCGGTGATCGAGTCTTTGATCGCGGACTCGCCAATCGTGCCCGTCGATAGTGAGGGTATATACTTTTTACATGAGATCCCGATCGTAACAGGCGGCATCGGCACCTCAGACCTCGCAGAGAACGCTGCTCCACTTTTGCGTGAACATAAGGGCGTGATCATACACGGGCACGGCACGATCGCTGTTGGAATGGTTCTTGAGGAGGCGTACGTGGTGACGTCCCAGATCGAACACTGTTGCCAGGTGAAATACCACGTCGATCTCTTTAACCGCGTCAGCGAGTGCGGGAAGGGTGAGAAGGGCAAGAATCGCAGGAGGTGACCCGGGGGAATGCATGCGGTTGTGATGGCTGGCGGAGTTGGAAGCAGGTTCTTTACAAACGGGTGGAGCGGCGAGAAGCCAATGGTCGAACTCCGCGGAGTGCCGCTCATCGATTACATAATCAATACGCTCAAGCGCAGCACGTCAATCGAGCGCATCTTTGTTGTGACGTCACCAAGCGTGCCAGAGACCCAAGAGTACCTATCAGCGCGTGATGATGTTGAGGTTATCCCGGCGCCTGGTCTCGGTTATGTAGGCGACATGGTTCATGGAATACGGACGGCGGGCATTGGTGCGCCTGCGCTCGTTGTCATGTCTGATCTTCCGCTTGTCACGCCTGAACTGATTGACCGGGTTGTTTTAATATACAACCAGCGAGAAGAGCCTGCGCTTTCAGTTCACACCCCGCTTTATGTCTGTACAAAACTCGGGCAACGTCCGACTGCGGTATTCAATCGTGATGGCGAGTTGATCGTCCCGTGCGGCATCAATATCCTTGATGGCATATTGATCGACGAGGAACAGCCCGATTTTAACCTGATTCTTCCTGACACAGAGGTTGCGCTGAATGTGAACACGGTTCAGGATCTAAAGCGGTGCGAACAGCTGTTGCAGGATAAAGACCACTGATACTCCCCGGGTTTTGGATATCCAGAAAACCGGAGTTTCGAACTGACCCCACACAATGTGACAGCCTCCAATGCAGGAAAACTATTAATACTATGGCGAAGGTTAAAACATGGCTAAAATAAGATTTAAAAAGGTGTTATTATGGTTTTTCACGTAATGCTAATCCCAACACTGGGCTGTCCTTCGAATTGTAGTTATTGCTGGAGTTCAGAGGAAAACTCCCCGATAATGAGCATTGAAACCATCAAAGAAGTGGTTACATGGCTCAAAGACTTCCGAGATGATCAGGTTACCTTCACATTCCATGGCGGAGAGCCGCTCCTTGCCGGCGCGGATTTTTACCGGGAAGCGCTGCCGTTGTTGTCCGATGGTGCAAGCCATCTGCGACCGGCTTTTGCCCTGCAGACCAATCTCTGGAAGATGACTCCTGAATTAGCACAGATTTTGGCTGCGTATAATATCCCGATCGGTTCCAGCCTCGATGGTCCAAAGGAGCTTAATGACCGGCAGAGAGGCGTTGGATATTACGATAAGACCATGCAGGGCTATAAAATTGCCAGAGAGAATGGTCTTGATGTGAGATTCATCTGCACATTCACTGCACAATCCGTAAAGCTTAAAGAAGATATTTTCAATTTTTTCCTGGAAAATGGGCTAACTCTTAAATTACATCCTGCGCTACCATCCTTACGTGCTGAAAGCTCTGATGACTGGGTGCTTGATTCAAAAGAGTATGGGGAACTGCTGATTTTCCTTCTGGATAAATATCTGGAAAATATGGACAAGATTGAAGTTATGAATATCGACCACCTGTGCAAATGCGTCTTCACACGCCGTGGCACGGTCTGCACCTACGTGGATTGCATGGACAGCACCTTTGCGGTGGGACCTGACGGGAGCATATACCCCTGCTACCGCTTTGTGGGCATGCCAGAGTATGTGATGGGCAGTGTTTATGACCACCCTACAATGGAAGACCTTGCCAAATCTGATGCATGGGCGCGTATGCACAAGTTCAAGGACTATGTGGACCAGGAATGCAAAGAATGCCCCCATATCAGTTATTGCCGTGGAGGATGTCCCTACAATGCTATGGTGCCCAGCAACGGCGAAATAGAGGGAGTTGACCCACACTGCACCGCCTACAAGATGATATTCGAAGAAATAACCGCCCGGATCAACCAGAATTTCATGGGCGCCCCGAGCATGGCGATGGACCCTTTTCAGTCAGAACCTGCTAAGGACACAAAGCCGGGGATAATGCCACTAATATTTCGTACGATGTCAAGGTAAGATTTTCAGGCATACTTCACACATTCCAGCACCGTAACCCGGGATTAAAACTTCCTTGTGTAGTTCCGATGAGCGCGGGTGTGCAAGCACCCCATTTTTGGTCAGCGATTTCCAAGGTGAATTAAGGAGCCTCTGTTTCCCATTGCCCCACCCCTTGCGACACAATCTCCCTGATTGCGTCCTGTAATGCCTCGTTATTATCATGTCGCCGAGCGATTTCGCTCAACCGATCGTCCGGCAGCCCCCCCATCTGCCGTGCGAGCCTAATCATGTTCGGGATCGCACGAACCACGTTATCGACTATTGTGATAGTTGCAGCCTCCGCGGTTCTTGACAGCGGGTTCAGATCGATTGTGATCACCGACTTTCCCATGTTGGCGAGCGCCTGGCACCGATCCCCGTCTTCAAGCGGCACCAGCACCACGTCTGCGGCATGAATGCCCGCCGCGCAGACCCGCGATCTTGCATGATCAAGTGGGAGTGCCGCATCAGGGTGCTCGCCAAGAATCTCTTGCGCGGACGTGCCGTGCGCACGCAGATGGTCCACGATCGCACGTACCCGGTTCTCTGTCCGGTAAAAGAGGTTTATCTCGATCTGCGCACCCGTAACCCGGCTCAACTCAATGATCTCATCTGGCACAAGCGCCGCCACATTGCCATTTACAGAGAGCACGGGGCGCTTTGCAGCAAGCAGCGTAGCGACGGCTGCCCGGCTTGCTTGAATCGCAGAGTCGATGGTGCGCTCGCCAAGCATGTAGTCAAACGCCTCGCCGCGCCCGTGTGCAATCAAACCCTCCTGCGAGGTGATGCCCACCTTGACACCTGCAACCAGACGCTCCCGTATCCTGAGGGACTGGTATCGCGGGTGGCTTTCCTGAACGGTCATGTCCGTTTGTTCCTTGCAGGTGCCTTATCAGTTCTTCGGTCAAATCCGCTTTCACCGCCCTGACACGAGCCTACCAAGACAATCTATATATGCCTAATACCACACACAAGCTCATAACAACTATAAAGGTGATGAACAATCGAGGTTTCACTCGTACTCCCGGCATACAACGAAGCAGAGAGGCTAAATGCTGCCGTAACGAAGACGGCAGGTGTCTTATGTAAAATAACCTCCTCCTTTGAGATTATTATTGCAGAAGATGGGGCATCTGACGGAACGGATAAAATTGCTGAGAGTCTGGCATCTGAATATCCTTATGTGGTACATATACACTCTGACGAGCGGCTGGGTCGTGGAACTGCACTTAATCGTGCATTCAAATCAGCCCACGGTGACATTCTTGTTTACATCGATGTTGATCTTGCAACTGACATGTTGCACCTCTCAGAACTGATTGAGCAGATTCGAAGCGGATACGATCTTGCAACCGGGTCGCGTATGATGCCAGAGAGCGATGCTGTGCGATCGGCAAAACGCGGTATTGCAAGCAATGGATTTAATTTTCTGGTGCGAACAATACTTGGATCAAAATTATACGACCACCAGTGTGGATTTAAGGCGTTTAATCGGCGTGCACTTCTTGATCTACTGGATCAAGTCAGGGATGAACACTGGTTCTGGGATACTGAGATTCTGGTCCGAGCACAGCGAGCAGGTTATACAGTAGCAGAGTTTCCGATCAGGTGGCGACCGGGTAGTTCTACCAAGGTCGATATGACGCGGGATGTGGTCGGGATGGGTTTGGCGATTCTCAAGTTGCGACGGGAGTTTGGATTTAGATGAACATGAAAAGACGCAGCATCATTATAACCTCGTTTCTCGCAGTTTTAATCCTGTTCCTGATAATAAAACTGGTTGGGAGTGAAGACGTTATAGATGCGCTGCGCACCGCGTCCCCTGCAATAATAGCACTCTCCATACCGATTTACCTGATCTCGTGGCCCCTGCGCGGCATGAGGTACCAGCGGATCCTCATGCAGTCAGGGTATAAATATGACCTGAACTTTCTGGTCGGCTGCATCGCATTGAGCCAGTCTTTGAACGTGATCCTTCCAGCCCGCATTGGTGATATAACCCGCGCATACCTGCTTAAGAAGATGAAAAAGGTTCAGCTAACCACCGCCCTATCATCGCTTGCCGTCGAGCGGATATTCGACATCCTTGCGATCGCCCTGATTGGCACAATTTCCCTTGTATGCATTCGCGGATTGCTGATCGACCGGTGGGTCACTAATGTCCTTGCCTTTGCAGGGCTTCTCCTGACCGTCACATTCATACTGCTTATCCTGTCCCTGAAGATCCGCACAAAGATCGGCGGGGTAGTGATGGGTTTTGTCCGTGAGATTGCGGGTGTGTCTACCAATCCGGGTGCATTTCTCACCATTCTTACAGGTTCGCTGCTGGTCTGGCTTGTCGATACCATTACCTGTTTTGTGATATTAAACGCCTTTTCAGATGCTATATCGCGCTCTATGATCCCACTCGTATTTCTTGCAATCGCCGTTGGAAATCTCACAAAGATCTTTCCGATCACGCCTGGCGCTATAGGGACGTATGAGGGTGCACTGACTATAATATTCAGTTTAGGTGGAATCAACCCGGCTATAGGGCTCGCTGCCGCCGGGATTGATCATCTCGTAAAGAACTCGGTGACACTGATACTTGGAAGCGCGTATATCTCTCACTTTGGTATGAGCTGGACGCGGCTGGTTGAGGTTAAGCAGGAATAGATATATAATGCAATACTTGGCGCCGGTTTGCCCCATATTTCAGGCTTTGGTCTTGTGCCCGGGCTCTTTTCCTGCGCACGGATGCTCCCCGGTTGCGCAGAAGTCTTCGAAATGTTTAAGCCACTGTGGATACTCCGGTGCGTCTTTTACAAAAATAACCAGATTTTTGATCTGGGTTGTTGTTATCGCATGTAACTCATGCTCCATTGTGCAGGCATCCGTGTCTGCAATCTTTTCAGGGACATTTATAATCTCTAAGAACGATTTTATGATATCGTGTCGTTCTTTTACGATTATTGCAATCGCTCTCCCTTCTTTCGTCAATGTCACGCCATCATATTTTCTGTATTCGACCATGTCCTTCTTATCGAGTCTGTTTACCATCTCGACAACGCTCGGCGGTCTCACACCCAGCGTGATGGCTATATCCTTTATCCGAACATGCCCCTTCTCCTCTGTGATGTTGAGGATCGCTTCTAAATAATCCTCTGCTTTTCTGGACAGCATGATTAGTATTAGGGCAACCTATAAGTTCAATCTTTCTACCATGTCCATGCCTTTTCCGGTCAGCGTATACATTGCCATTTCAGGACCTGCATTCGTGCCGCGGCACTGCTCACACAAACGGGAGGTTGCACAGGAGCACCCCACGCCCACGCTCTCCAGATACCCCTCATCCACCAGAAATTCGATCATCGCCAGAAGAGTGGACTTGTTCATATCCAGCTCTCTGGCGATCGTATCGATGGTGGTTCCGTTCTTAATTCTTGACAGAACCTCTTCCATTCTACTCACGATGAATTCCCACCCCGTGTTTCCCCGGATGCTCTCTTGCTGATGTAATAGAGCACCACGAGCGAGAATGGTAACAGCAATACCGCGGGTGCATAAGGTGGTGCGTACGCCTCAATAAAGCCAGGAAGCGTGTTAAACCATGGTCCTTCCTCGCCGCCGGGTATCGATTCCGTGATCCTTGCAAAGATGTCGCACCCTGCTATGATCCAGATCAGTATGCTTCCCATGGCAACCTTTGCAAACTGGTGGATGTCATCCATGTTCCTGACGCCTGAGAGGTACAGCAGCCCCGCAAAAAGCATAATTAGCCCGCCCCATCCGCCTCTGAAGAGGTCGTTTGGCACCTCAAGGATCCCGTAAGCAAACTCGCTCCCGCTTGCTGTTACGAGCAGGTCTGCAAGCCCGGCTGCCGCTGTTACGATGCCGAGTATGGCGAAGTAGATGACAGCAACCGACGATGCGGATGGTGGCGACGATGTTTGCGATGTTGATTGTCCAGCCATTCTCACGCCACCCCCAGGAGTTTTCCTATCAGGTGTATCAGTCCACCATAAGCGAAGACAGTCACTGCAAGAACTGCCAGTGCCCCGATCAGCTCTTTCCATCCTTCTTTTAGCATCATCGCAAACGTTGCAACGCACGGGAAGTAGATCGAGACGAGCACGACGGCAGTGATCATCTGATATTTCGTCATCTCGATCACGGATAGTTGCGCAACTGCAAGATCTTTTCGGAGAAACGCAGCAATGAGCGGACCTGCGGTCTCTGCCGGTACGCCGAACCAGCCGACGAAGATCGGCGCAAGGAGATCGCCAAGAAACCGGATGACACCGAACTGGTAGAGAACACCCACAATGGCGCAGCCGAGCATGACAAATGGGAGTGCGACCACGAAGAAGCCCTTGACCCTGCCACCCACCTTCTTACCGATATTACTCAGCATCGGTCGCCGGTACGGCGGTACATCGATCAAAAACTCAGGCGCCCTTCCGGGAATGACTTTGTTCAAGATGTAACCGAAGATGAAGTACCCGATGATCAGGTATAGTAGAATCCAGCCCATCAGGTCAGGAACCACCTCTTTCATGATCCCGATCTGTGCGCCGCACGGGATGAAGATCGCAAGAAGCGTCATCATGATGAACCGCTGTTTCTTTGTTTCAAGAATTCGTGTCGCGGTAACGCCTGGCACATTGCACCCGAGCGAGAGGATCGTTGGCACGATCGCATACCCGTGCAGACCGATCTTGTGCAGCATCGTATCAATCAAGACCGCAAGCCTTGGCATGTACCCGATATCCTCAAGGATTGCAAGCGTCAGGTAGAATATGATTATCGCAGGCAGAACAACGCCGATTGCAACGAAGAGTCCGGAGGTCAGAACACCAAACGACTCCAGACAGTTATCAGAAAGCACAAACTCGCCGCTCTCGATGCCCCCTGCATCAACCATGATGGTGTACAAAAAGCTGCCCGGTCCGGGGAATACTTCCTGGAGCCATGGCAGCCAGTATGCATCAAAGAGTCTTACAAAGAATCCGTCTGTGAAAAATCCTGCAAACGATCCAAATACACTCCAGAAACCATACATGACAGCAATTGCGATTGGGATGCCGGTCAGTGGCTTGATCGTGAGTTCTCCGATCGCATCCTTGAGTGTATGCCTGTACGCTCCAAATGACACGGTCTCTCTTGATATCCTGTCGATTAAGTCCCATCGCTCTTCGTGACTCAGTTTCATGCCCCACCTCCGAGAGTTCCTGCGGTTCCCGCGGCTGCATCTGTGGTGCTCGCAGCATTTGCAGCAATATCAGCAACATTGACCGGTTTTGCCTCCTTGATCCTTGACACGAGTTCTTTGATCCCCTCGCCCGCGATTGCGACGGTCGAAACCACAGGTATGCCAAGAATCCGCTCCAACTTGCCGGCATCGATCAGGATGTTCTTATCCTCGGCAACATCCCGCATATTAAGCGCGATCACCAGGGGATAACCCTCCTCGATGATCTCCATTGCGAGATATAGCCCGCGTTCGATCTTGGATGCATCGATTACAGAGATCACCCGCGCATCCTTACTCTCATGCAACATCGCAACAGCGACCTCTTCTGCCCGGTCCTTCGGATCAAGAGAGAACGTTCCCGGCACATCTATAAGTTCGACGTCCTCGCCCTCGATCTTCATCCATCCTTTCGTGTAATCGACCGTTGTTCCCGGATAATTCGACTCAGTAACGTTTGCTCCTGTTAAACGGTTGAAAAAGACGCTTTTGCCGACGTTGGGATGCCCCATCAGAAGAATCTTCATCACACCATCTCCACAGTGATCTTTTCCGCCATATCAAGTCCCAGCGATGTCTCTGCGCCATCGACAATCACATCCACAGGACCTTTGATCGGCTGTTTTGTAACCATTCTGAGCTTCTTGCCGACTCTGATGCCCATGCCGGCAACCCGTGTCCTAAGATCTTTCTCGATCTCGGTTATGGTGCCCTGTTCATCATAATCCATCTTAGCTAATTTCTTTTTCATTCCCTCACACCTCGGCAACCTGGATCTTCCGCGCCACCCCGCGACCGATCGATACAATGTTTCTATCGACTTCGATCGTGACCGGACCGGTGTTGGAGATCACACGCACAAGGTTGCCCTCTGATAATCCTCTCAAAAGCAGTTTTTGTCTGATGCCGTGACCGCCGCTGATTCCTATGATTCTTGCGGGCTTGCCCGGCGTCATCTGTGTCAGATTCATGTCGTTTGAGATTATGTGCATCGTTTCACCATTTAGGTTATCCTACCAAAGTATAATCAAAAAAGTGCTGTTAGGTATACAAATACCATACCCTAATTAAATTAGGTTTTTTCGGAAAACCTAACAAATCATGGCGCATGTAATAGACCGCCGCAAGAGCAAGGGCGCCAGATCCCGAATAAACCCCTGAAACCGGGGGGGCGAGTTGGACCTGAGCGATCGATGATCAATGATCGCTCGCTTTTAAATGGTTTTGGAGCACTTGATCACGCTGGGATATACAGAGAACCAAAACAAACTTCAATAGCCAGCTCATCAAAACACAAGTACAATGACTGCGCCCCCAACTATCCTCAAACTCGGTGGCAGTGTCCTCACAGAGAAGACCGATACGCCAACCCCTAAGCCTGCTGCAATCCGGAGATGCGCCCGCGAGATTGCATCCTCGATCTCACAGGATTCACCGGTGGGTGCAGGTGGTCCGCTGATTATTATTCATGGCGCAGGCTCATTTGGGCATCCACAGGCAAAGGAATACAGCACGCCTTCCGGATTCACCAATTTCGGGATAATCAAGATCCACAAGGCAGTGGCATCGTTAAATGATCTTGTAATCGAAGCCCTGATTACAAACGGGGTTCCAGCCGTGTCGTTACATCCGTTCGGTTGCATGGTGGCAAAAAACGGGCGTATCGCTGAGATGGAGACCGATCAGATTGGTATGATGCTTGCCCGCGGCATCGTGCCTGTGCTGCATGGCGATGTGGTGATGGATCTGGAGACTGGCGCATCGATCGTTTCTGGCGATCAACTGGCAACTTATCTTGCTGTCAGATTCAAAGCAGCCCGCGTCGGGCTTGGCACTGCTGTTGATGGCGTGTTTGCGGACGGGGCAGTGATCCCCTTGATCACACCGGCAAACTTCGAGTCGTTGCGACCCTTTGTCCAGGGGTCAGCAGGCACTGACGTGACCGGCGGGATGCTTGGCAAGGTGCTTGAACTGCTCGCAATCGAAATCGATATTAATTCATATATATTCAATGCCTCAAAGGAAGATATGATCGCCGGGTTCTTGTCAGGCGATGAACCCGGAACAAGGGTGGCAAAGAGTTGAGACAATGAAACGACCGTCTGCAATCCCTGCCATCATCAGCATCGTGGTTCTTGCAGTCATTCCCGCAGTCATTATCACCGGATGCATCGCCAGTCAGGAATGGAGCGTTGACGATGATGGGTTTTTGAAATACTCGGGATGCAAGCCGGATTATCAATTAACTCTGCTTGAAACGGCTGATAATTACACACTTCACGGCATCAACTTTACGAGCCGGGATGCCGCTGTCGCTGGACTTTTGCGCATTCCACACACTATGCGTACCGAAGACCGGGTCCCGGGCATCGTGCTGCTGCCCGGCGCAACCGTGACCAAGGAGAGTGAGCAGGGGCTTGCAGAGTACCTGTGCGGTCTTGGTTACGGGAGCATCGCAATCGATCAGCGCAATCTCGGCGGAATTGATATGGAAGGCGACCTGGCGGCATTTCTCCGTGATGAAGAGCCAACACAGCACAAAATGGTGCATGACGCGCTCTCCGCCGCAGGAGTGCTGCGAGATCAGCCGGCAATCGATCCTGCCCGGACCCTGTACCTTGGTGAGAGCAACGGCGGCAGGTTTGCGATCATCGCGTCAGCACTCGACAGCGATGCGTGTGGTGTGATCGCGATCAGTACATGTGGTTACGGAATCGATTCAGCAGTCGCATCCGGGCAGATACGGGGACCCAATATGGTTCGGTTCTACAGATCGATCGATCCTGACACGTACCTGAATGAGATCAGCCCGGGAAAGGTTGTGATGATTCATTCCCTGGACGATACGATCATTCCGTACGATAGCGCACAGCAGACATATATGAAGATCGGCGGTCGGAAATCGCTGCACACCGCTTTGAAGGGAGGACACGGATACTCCGCCGAAATGAATCCCTTTCTGGAAAAAGAGCTTGCGGAAATGTTTTCATAAGTGAATGGCTAATCCGAACGTGGACACGCGGGCATTGTAGTCATGTGGATATGACCGCATTGTTTTTCATGTTCTTCGCGTGTACATGCTCGAGTAATTGTGATGGGGACCACGAGAGTACACAGATTTTCGCAAGAAGAGGTAGTGCGTCTAAGATATTGGTGCTATATTTGCATGTCATATCCTGCCCCGTACGTTGTCACATCGAACCAATGAACACCGGCAGTCCACTTGACTAACACGACTTATCTAGTAGATTAGGTACTTCCACATCGATTCGCCCCTCGGTCATGTCATCATACGTCCGGTACACCGCGATCAGGATCCCCATCGCCATCGGCGCAAGGAAGAAGCCCGCAATGCCCGCGACGAGTGCGCCGCCGATGAACATAACCATCATCAAGAGTGGGTGGGTGTATGACCTCACGCCGACGATGTAGGGGCGAAGAATAATCTCAGTCGGACCGTAGATAATGATCCCGGCTGCGGCGTAGAATATGATCGCATTCTCAAGCCCATACTCGAAATAGCGGCTGATTGAAATCGGGGCAAGAATCATCCACCCGGCAAATATCGGGACCAATGATGCGAGAAAGACGAGCGACGCCATCGCAGGGACATGATCAACTCCAAAGAAGTGAAATACAAAGAGTGATGTCACACTGGCAATGATTGCAACATACAGATTGCCAATGAATATTCCCGCCAGCGTCCTATCGGCATGTCCTGCAAATACATCGACGATCGGAAGACCGGACCCGGGAAGCAGGTTCTTGACAATTTCGGTCAGTCTAGCGCCGTCCTTCAAAAGGAAGAAACAGACAAATATCGAGATTAGAAAATTGATGGCAAGTATCGTGATGCTCTTTGCATAATCAAACGCCGGAATCTGCCCCGCGATGCCGATGGCGGTGGATATGAGGTTCTCAACCGTTATCGAAACATCTGAATAGATGTAATCCGGGATGTTTAGACTTGCGATCGTAACTGTGAGCGATTCTGTGATCTCCTGGTGGTGACCAATCGCCCAGATACATTGATTTACGATTTCAATCGCTCCAATGCCAAGTATGAGTATGATTGGCGTGATGATGAACACTGTTGTGGCAACAGGCGCCAATTTCGTGTATCTCAATAATTTATTGTTGATCGGTCTTCCGACATAAGCAAAGACCACACCAAGAACGATTCCATCGAGGAGTGGTAGTGCGATGTAGGCGACCGATAAAACGAGAATTAAGACTCCCGCTACAACTGCAATCGTCCATCTATGTTCGATGAGTTTTGAAACGCCGTCTGATTCCATAATAAAGTATTAACCCCCGCCCATAAGCCCCCGGAACTGGTCCGGGGCTTATTCTGTTACAGGAACCACACGTTCCATTCTGGCACCACGAACGATGATGACCGAGCATGGCGCGGTGGATGCAACCTTCTCAGAGACGCTTCCGATAAATAACTTTGAAACTATGCTCTTTCCAGAATATCCCATCACTACCAGATCAACCCCTTCGTCCCGTATGATCTTCAAGATCTCAGGTGCGGGCTTGCCATCGCGCACGATGATTTCTGCATTGACGCCTTTTGACTCGGCGATTCTCTTGACCCGGTCAGCGATCTTTGCTGATTCGTCGAGCAGACGCTGACGCATCCTCTTCACGGCAGATTCCGGAAGTTTTATCACAGCGCCATAATGCCTGCCAGCGCCAACGTTGCCAGCTGTGACCACGCGTGTGTCAGTGATGTGGCCAAGATCAACGATGTTACATGCAGAGATCTTTGCGCCGACCCGTCTTGCCGTGCTCACGCCTGACTGCGCGGCATACTCGGCATCCTTTGAGCCGTCTGTCGGGATCAGGATATTCTTGTAGTCTCCAGTCGGGATGCCCCCTCGTGCCAGCATGATGTGGCAATCAGCACCCCTGAGCACGCGGCTTGCAACCTGTCCAATGCGTCTTGAGTGGTCCGCTCCGGTTGCGCCCATGAAGATCACGCTGGCATCAATCTCGCTTGCCGCATCAAGGATCACGTCAAACGGGTACCCAACCAGCACCCTTGCCGACTTCACGGTCACTCCTTGTTCTGCTGCCAGATCTTTTACCCGGTCAAGGTAGGATTCTCCGGCTGCTTGCATCTGTTCAACGATCTCTGTTTCCTTGTATACGCTTGAGTCCACTACGTGGATGGCGGTCAGTTCAGCACCGTATATCTCCGTGAACCGCACGGCATGTGCGACCGCAGCGTCTGAATGGGCTGAACCATCAACCGGCACCAGATATTGGAATTTTGTCATTGTTATTTGCCTCTCATCTCGATACACTGTATACTCGTTCAGCACGGATGCTCTTCACCACAAATACCGAACACGGCGCGGTTCGCGCAACCCTCTCAGACACGCTTCCGAGTATCCATCTGGAGACTTTGCCTTTTCCGGTGTATCCGATCACCGTGAGATCTGTCTTTGTAGTATCGATTGCCTTTAATATCTCGACCGCAGGTTTTCCTTCCCATATCAGCGAGTCAGTTTCGACTTCTTTTGCCTTGCCAAGTGATACCACATCCGCGGTGATCTGTTCAGCCTCTGCCAGATCTTTCTTGCTACCGGTGCGTATCATCGAACAAACTGTCAGACTGGCATGGTGCCTGTGTGCGATACTTGCCGCAAACGTCGCGGCATACTCGGCATCAAGCGAACCATCCGATGGGATCAGGACGTTTTTGTAAAAATCGTCGTTTTCGAGTCGGTCACGAACCAGCAGCACGTGACATCGCGCACCGCGAAGTACTCGCTCTGCGGTGCTGCCGATCGTTTCACCTTCGGCGCGATCCGCGCCACAAGCACCAATGATGATTAGACTGACATCGATATCTTTCTGCATTCTCACGATCTCGTTGTGTGGTGATCCGGTCAGGACCTTCGCCTCGAGAACCCCGATTCCGTGGTCCTTGCATTGAGCCTGCGCAGCGTCCACCAGCGACTGCCCGATCGCGGTCTGCTCCTTGACACTTTCCTCGTCCTTGTACAGCCTGCTATCCACCACGTAGATCGGCGAAATCTCTGCGTTGTACATCTCCGCCATCCGTATGGCGTGCTTAATGGCTACTTCGGAATAATCAGAACCATCAACCGGTAATAAGAATTGAAACTTTACCATAGGCGACACCTCGATGTTATAGACTATTCCATAACATTTAAGTCTATTTCTCAACAAAAATAAAAATAGAAATGGTTGAATAAATCAACCATTATATCTACACAATCTCACATCTGTTTGTCTATGTACGGGTTGTCAGGCAGCGTGAGATCGAGTCCCATCGCTTCTGCCAGAATCTCCTGCTGATCCTTAAAGATGATCTTCGTGTCCATCGCGTTCATGCCATCCATGATGTTCCGCCTGCAGAACGGACATGTGCTTGTGATGATGTCGGCATTCACGAGTTCTGCGTCCTGAACTCTCTTCTGCGCCATCGCCTGCGCAAGATCAGAGACACCTGCCTTGATGCCACCGCCTGCGCCGCAGCACCGCTGCAGTTCCCTGAATCTTGCCATCTCAACAAAGTCCATGCCAGGAACCATATTATAGATCCTTCTCGGTTCATCGAAGACTCCGACGTGCCTTCCTGTGTGGCAGGAATCATGGAATGTTACTCGCTGCTTGAGCGGGTGCTTCCAGTCAAAGTCGCTCTCTTGAAGCGTCCCATCATTCAGCAATCGGTCCATGTACTCACTGATTGCAAGAATCTCGAACGGGAGATCTCCACCCTCGTAGAACTTGGGCCAGTCGATGATACTCGTCCGGTGGCATCCCGCGCACGCATAGATCACGGTCTTGACACCCTTGTCGATCATCGCGTTCACGTTGTGGTTCACAAACTCCTTTGCAAGCTCGAGCTGCCCGGTCCTCACGAGAACCGAGACACAACACCATTCCTCAGGTCCGAGCATCGTGAACGGGATATCCAGTGCCTGCAGAACCCTTGTCGTTGCGACACCGACCCGCTGCATCCGATATGCTGCTGTACATCCTGTGAAGTACGCAACATCTGCCTTGTCCTTGATCTCGACATCCTCAGGAACCCAGCAGAGCCGATCCTCTTGGTCAGCGGCAAAGACGTTGTGGGCTGCAAGAAGATCCACAAAACCAGTTTGCTTGCCGAATGGTCCGCGCTTGTGCATCACCGCATTTCTGCGAAACGACTCCCAGACCTCCACCGTATCGATGGATGCCTCACAGACCGTACCACAGATACCACACGTCGTGCAGTGATAGATCTCGTCCTTCAGCTTCAGGACATCGTCCTCGGGAATCTGCCTCGGACCAAAGAGCTTTGCGCGCAAGCCGTAACCCTTGTTAAACATCTCTCTCATGCCGGTGAGCTTGTTCTTCGGTGCAAAGTCCATCTTCTGGACATCGTTCATGCCCTCTCTGCCTTCAGGAGTGAATGTCCCCTCCTGAATTTCCTCATACACAGGACACCAGTTCAGACACTCGCCGCACCGTGTACACGCGTCGATCTCAAGGAGCTGCGATGTCGTGAATCGCTCGGTTGTAAGCGATGGTTCTCTTCGTGCCATTATTCACCACCACCGTGTGCAAGGATTGAGAGCGGGGTTGCAATGATGTGGATGTACTTCGTGAACGGTATCAGCGCAACGCAGAAGAGAAGCGAGATCACCACGTGGAAGAGCGCTGCCGGGGGTGATGCTGCATTGCTGATTCCAAGACTCCACAGATTGGTGAGCGTGGTTGCATATTCTGTGCCGTTGTACCTGATGCCCTCTGAGATGAAGCCCGTTATCACGATTACGAAGAGTCCGTAGATCAAGAACGCATCATAGAACGTAGTTCCCTCTCGAACCTCTGTGATGAACAGTCGCCTTGCGATTGCAATCAGCACACCAACGAGCAATACGTATCCGAATACCGAGTTCAACGTCACGATCAACGGAAAGTTCTCGACAAGTGGATGTACCTCAGCATGGTATATGCCTGCCTTGCTGAGAAGTTCCACCACGAAGATTCCCATCGAGAAGAGGAACAGCATAATCCAGCCCCAGAAGATCGTTATATGCATAACCCATCTGAGGACGCTGCGCTTCAGGATGCGCCGCTGCAACAGGATGTCCATCACGAGAGTCGTGAGCACACTCTGCTCATGTTTCTTGTCGAATGTCTGTGACAAAAACAGCTTCAAAAACGCTACGATACTGCCTCTCTGACCGTCCTTTCCATATCCTGCCGATCCGTATCCCCATTTCGACATCTGAAACAGGATACCGGCAGCACAAGCAATGACCGCCAGAAAACCAATAACAAGCGCAACTTGAAAGGTTAGGATATTGTCAACAGACAAACCACTGTAATACTCTGCCATATGTTCTGCCATATTTAGCCTCCTTTATTACGGTATAATCAAAGGTTATAGACCTTTATGACTTTTTCATTGGAGCTATCTTATTTAAAAGTTATCGATGTTAGGTGCCATGAGGCAAAATTCATGCACGCCCCTGTTTATGCTAATATGACATCACGACTTTTATACAGGGGATGTTTCACTCGTCCGATGTCACATACTACGAGCTTTAATCCCCATGCCTCAGCCGCATTTCCATCGAATATCAGTCGCTTCCATCGGGTGGCTCTCGCATCACTCTTCCTGATAGAGTGCTTTAACCGCCTCGGTGAGCGTTTCAGGAATCTCCCACGTCGTGAGCCGGTCAATCCCGGCGGTAGAGTCGAGCGAGAGCGGTGTGATCGAGATATGCTTACGTGCAAATGCGTGTACATCGGTGCCCGCGTCATCATCCTGCACAAGATCGCCGTCGATCCAGTAGTACGGGCGACCCCGCGGATCGTGTCTCTGCTCAACCGCTGTCTTGAATATCTTCCTTGACAGCCGGGTGATCTCGATCCTGGTGTCAGGCAGCGCATCTCTCGGGATGTTGATGTTGAGCAAGTCCACGCCTTCCGGAAAACCGTGTGCAAGCGCGCGTTTTGCAACTCGCCTGACCAGATCGACGCCAACGCTGAAGTCATATTCATAATGCCTGTGGTCATCAAACTTATCGCCCTGGTCCGCCACCTGGATCGACGCTGCAATCGTTGGTATGCCGTAGCTTGCAGCCTCAAGCGCTGCACCAACCGTGCCAGACGTGGTGACTGTATCGGTGCTGATGTTTTCACCGATATTAAAACCCGACACACACAAATCAGGAAGTTTGTCCAGGATAACAAAGATCGCGAGGATTACCGAGTCTGCTGGAGTGCCACCAACTGCATAAGCCCTGAACGACTCCAGTTCAATCTCAGTCATCCGCAGGGGCGAGAAGACTGATACAGACCGCCCGACGCCTGATTTCTGCATGGAGGGTGCTGCAACAGTGACGTCCCCGAGATCGCAGACGCTTTCGTGTGCTGCCCGTATTCCTGATGAGTAGACGCCGTCGTCATTGGTTACAAGTATGACTGACATAGTTACCTATACTACTACCGATATCCTATATATGATCCCTGCTCCTTCTTTGCGACTCCACCTTTGAACTGTTCCTGCACACGCTGGTAGTGGTCTGTAAGATCCGCGCTTGCAGTCGGTCTTATCTTCTGCAACGCCTCCTCAAAATGCCGCATCTCAACATGGTCAAAGTCCTCGCGCATCGCAAGCATACCAGCCTCCCGGCAGAGCGATTCGAGATCGGACCCCACAT
>JAYEGZ010000007.1:0-6149 GCA_034659315.1 Methanobacteriota archaeon | reverse complement strand
GTTAAGAATTATCAGACACCAGGAAAAAGACTAAACCACAATCACGAAATACCATACAATAATGGATGCGAAAACCAAAGCGATCCTCATTGCAGAGGGTCTGGCAGATATTGATCCCGAACTGCTCGACAGCCCGAAAGTGTCGACCGCAGGACCAGGGGCGGGCATCTCCTCCTTTTTCTTCAGGTCAGGCAGTCACCGCGTTCGCCTGGAGGCAAGAAGAGACCCGGATGCCCGGCTCAAGGTGCGGCAAGTATCAGCGGGAGGCGGTGAGGTTGCCATTCTCTGCGATGGTAGGGAGATTGTACGCGGCACCATCGAACCCACGTTATTACACTGCCCGGAGCAGGCGTACATCACCATCAGCGAGCGGTGCATATACGATTGCGCATTCTGCCCGGTCCCGAAGCTTGCAGGCAGAACCAAGTCTCGTGATGAGGTCCTGAAGATGGTTGCTGATGCATACGCTACAGGAAACATGCGTGCGATCTCCATCACGTCTGGAATTGAGCATTCCCCTGAGGCGGAGGTTGCGCGGGCTGCCAGTATTGTGAAATCGCTTGTAAGATATAATGTTCCGATCGGCGTCTCGGTATACCCAACCGTGGACTCGTCCATGATCTTAAAGGAAGCAGGAACCATCGAAATCAAATACAACGTCGAAACAATGGATCGAAACATATTTAAGCGTGCATGTGCAGATATGGACCTTGATTTTGTGCTTGAATCGCTTGAAGATGCTGTTAGGATATTTGGCAGGAACCGGGTCTACTCAAACTTCATTGTCGGTCTTGGAGAGTCTGATAAAACCGTGGAAAAAGGTGTGCGGGTGCTTGCAGAACTTGGAGTTATCCCCATCCTCCGCGCGCTTGTCCTGCATCCGCTCCGCCCGGACATTGTGGATGTCTGCCCGAGTGCTGCGCGCCCGAGTGCGGATCGATTGCTTATGCTGGCGAGACTCGAGCGGAAGGTGCTGGATGATTGTGGGCTTGATGCCAGCTTCTCAGAGACGATGTGCCTACCGTGTACGGGTTGTGATCTTGTGCCACACCGGGATGTGTAAACATAAAACGGAAATACTTTACCCAAGTATTTATGTAGGACTTGCCCCTACTGTTGAATGAACCTAAAGTGATACAGAAGTGAAGAGAGGTAATCTGCAAAAGTTAGCTCTTTTGGCTTTATATTATTTTAGTGGAGGATTAACGATGGAAGGAACAGTTAAATGGTTCAATATCAAAAAAGGATATGGCTTTATCACTGGCGATGACGGTGAGGATTATTTTGTGCATTATACAGCCATAGAAGACAATGCATTTGTACGTGATGAGGACCGCGTATCTTTTGACTCTGCACAAACCGAGCGAGGAAAACAGGCTCAGAACGTCGTGCCACTTGGAGATTGAAACAAAAATAACCGGATTTGAGGCAGTATCATACACACTTAGGTCCGGTACGCTTGGTCAGAGTTATCATGTTTCCGGCGCGTAATCACAAGCTAAATACTCTGGCTTACGTTCTGACTGATTAAAACACGATTAGGCAGTGTGTTAGGACTTTGGGGGTTTTAGGTACGCTCGCGATAAGCGTATTTTCTTAAAGTTTGGAAGAC
The DNA here is from genome assembly GCA_034659315.1 of Methanobacteriota archaeon. Lineage (GTDB taxonomy): Archaea > Halobacteriota > Methanosarcinia > Methanosarcinales > Methanogasteraceae > Methanogaster_D. The sequence continues at coordinate 4,537 of JAYEGZ010000007.1, read as the reverse complement.
CATGGGGAGGACAGAGAATACAAAAGACAGTAACTCTCTGTGCCTCCCACGTCCTTCATGGTTAATCTTCTTTGCCATAACCAATGGGTTACCAGGAGAGGATCGATCTCTGCCTAACCTTCTGCTACAAGAATCGCCTCGTTATTCGCGTATTTGACTGCAACTATCTCAATTGATTGTGATTTTCTCTCGACAGATGCCGTTCACGTCGCCATACACGATTTCTACGCTTACATTCTTCCCGGTAAGCTCCTCCAATGCTCCTTCAAGATACCCGCGCGTGATAGCACAAAGTGGAGATTCTGTCGTGAGTTTACGATCCTTGAGAATGTCACGTATGAAACACTTGAATATATTGATATATAGCGTATTACCCTCTATGTGGTCGAGTTCCATCTCATATCCATACCACATATCTGTGTGATAGATAAATGTGTCCAGAGCCTCTTCCACATTTTCGATCATGCCAAAACGTTTTTTTGCTGCTTTTCCAAGCCGCTTTCCCGAAGCTTCGCCCATAGCTGCAAAGAAGTCTTCGGCCTCACCCGGTTTTGTCATGTCGTCCATTATACATGAAACTTCGCCGGCGAGTATTGTTAACGCTTTGTTAAGAGCTTTAGAATCTCTCAATTCATCTTCTAATGAGTCTATCTTCATCTGTTTGGTGTCGGGCATGATAACATCTCCAACTATGGGTATGACTGAGTTCATATAAATGTTATTTAGCTTGTGATTTCCCGGAACGATTTCGTGCCAGAAAAACACGGTCAATACCCTTATCTCAAACATACTCTTCGTATTCGTGAACAGACACGTTTAAACGAATCGCATAATCGACACGAGTGAATTTACACTATCTATATCTTTAGCGTTCACTTAACAACGATTTTTTCCCGACACACACCAACAACATCGCCATATACAACCTCTACATCCACATCTTTCCCGGTAAGCTCATTCAATGCTCCTTTAAGGTAGCCACATGTGATACCACAGAGCGGGGATGTGGTTGTGAGCTTCCGATCCTTAAGAATGTCTCGCACAAAACAGTTGAGCACGTTGATATAGATCGTACTACCCTCAATATGATCGATCTCAATACCATACCCGCGCAACAATTCGGTGCGATACATAAGAATGTCCAGAGCTTCTTCCACCTTCGCGATCGCGCCAAAACGCTCTTTTGTACTCTTACCAAGGCGTCTCCCGGCGTCTTCGCCCATAACCCTACAGATACTCTTTGCTTCGTCTGTCTTCGCCATCTCCTCAAGTATCATCGAAACTTCGCCTGCAAGTATAGTCAACGCTCTGTTATGCGCCTTACAGTCCTCGAGTTCATCGTGCAACGATTGCACCTGTAATTTTTCCGTACCAGACATGGTAATGCCTCCGGCTTGCCTCCAGTTCAATATAGGATTTCCATACACATAAGTTTTATTGTACGCATGAACAATCGAATTTCCAGCGAAATCGCTATATTTCGCGATAGCCAGAATCGTGGATTTCGTTGTTTTAATACGAATGCATACATTTGTGCAAATCACACAAATCCGGATAGTGTGAATTCTTTGCTATCTTGTAGACACTTGATCCATCACAAATATTAAAGTACCTAACAGTCATTATGTATGGAAACAGAAAAGTGATACCATGGCAATCAAATACCCATTCATCACAGAAAAAGCAACGATACAACTGGAGGAAGAGAATAAACTCCAGTTAATCGTGGATATCAATGCAACCAAGAACCACATCAGGAAGGAGATCGAAGAGATCTATGGGTTTGAGGTTGCTATGGTCAGGACAATGATCACCCCAACGGGAAAGAAAAAGGCAATTGTGGCGTTTACAGATGGTGATGCGGCAAGTGAAATTGCAACCAGGATCGGATTGTTTTAGTTAAGGTGAACATATAATGGGAAAACGAATCATATCGCAGAACAGAGGGCGGGGCGGACCAACATACAGAGCGCCTTCCCATAAATACAAAGCAAAACTGACGCATCCGAGCATAAGCGACACCATTGTCAGAGCAAAGGTTGTCGAGATCCTGCACGACCCTGCAAGATCAGCGCCGATTGCGCGGGTTGCCTTTGAGAATAATGAAAACCGACTATTACTTGTGTCTGAGGGAACTTTCATCGGGCAGGAGATTGAATGCGGCATAGGAGCCGAGATTAAGGTTGGAAATACACTGCCATTATCTGAGATCCCTGAAGGCACGCCGGTGTGTAATATCGAGGCTCATCCAGGTGATGGTGGACATTTTGCAAGGTCATCCGGTGTTCATGCACTTCTTATCACTCATGATGTTGGCAAGACATTAGTGCAGATGCCATCTGGTCTGATGAAATGGCTGCACCCGCGCTGCAGGGCAACGATTGGCGTGGTTGCTGGTGGCGGGCGTACCGATAAGCCATTCATGAAGGCGGGCAAGAAATATCATAAATTGAAATCACGCGCGGCAAAATATCCACGTGTGAGTGGTGTTGCTATGAACGTGATTGACCACCCGTTTGGTGGTGGTAACAAGCAGCACCCAGGGCGACCGAAAAGTGTTAGTAGAGGCACTCCGCCAGGCAGGAAGGTAGGAAGCATTGCATCAAGACGGACTGGAAAGCGGTAGCATAGTGAAAACTATTGCTATAAAGCGTTAAAGTTACAGGTGAGAGAATGGCTAAGAAAACAAAGAAGAAGATATCACGAAAAAAGGGAGAATTCCTGTACCGTGGACGTTCAATTAAAGAATTGCGAGGAATGTCGCTTCAGGAGTTCACGGAACTGCTGCCGGCATCCCAGCGCAGGAAGATCCGAAGAGGGTTTAACGAGAATCATAATACACTGATCCAGCGTGTTAAGGATGGCGATACCGAGATAAAAACACATCTTCGTGATATGATAATCCTACCGGATATGGTAGGTATCGATCTTGAGATCCATAATGGTAAAATGTTTAATAGGGTGTCGGTGCAGCCCGAGATGATCGGACACTACTTTGGCGAGTATGCACTTACCAGACAGGCAGTGAGGCACGGCAGCGCGGGCGTTGGCGCGACCAGATCCAGCAAGTTTGTGCCGCTTAAATGATGAAGTAGTAAATACGGATTCACTAAATCATAATTTAAAGGAGATACAATGGCGAGGATCAAATATTCATGTGAATCAGACCCACGCACGTCATCAAGAGCGATGGGTTATGAGTTACACATCTCACCAAAGCATTCGAGAGAGATCTGCTCTACAATCAAGAAGATGGAGACACCGAAGGCAAAGCAATTTCTCGAGAATGTAATAGCGCTTAAGCAGGCGGTTCCGTTCAAGCGTTACAACGGAAATGTTGGACATCGGCGTGGTAGAATGGCTGCTGGTAGGTATCCTGTGCGCGCGGCAACCGAGATTCTCAAAGTGCTTGCCAATGCCGAGCAGGGTGCTGAGGACAAAGGTCTTGAGCCCGATCGCATGAGGCTTACGCACACGGCGACCAAGATGGGTAGGACAATTCGCGGAACCATGCCGCGTGCGATGGGTCGAGCAACTGCAAAAAACACCGAAACCGTAACAGTTGAAATCATTCTGGAGGAAATATAAAATGGCAGTTGAGCGAAAATTCGTGCAACAGGGTTTGAACAAGGCAAGGATGAGTGAATACTTCTCAAAACAGCTCGAACGTGCCGGTTATGCTGGAATGCAGATTAACAGAACCCCAATGGGAACTCAGATTACAATTTTTGCAGAAAAACCAGGAATGGTCATCGGGAAGGGTGGGAAATCTGTTCGCAATCTGACAAGCGACCTAAATACTTTTTACGATCTCGACAATCCTCAAATCGATGTTCAGGGTGTGGGCGTGCCTGAATTAAACGCACAACTAATGGCATCGCGTATTGCAAGCGCGCTCGAGCGCGGATGGTATTTCAGAAAAGCGGCACATTCGACGCTTCGTAGGATCATGGGCGCCGGTGCGCTTGGTTGTAGGATTGTGCTTTCTGGAAAACTCACTGGTCCAAGATCGCGGATCGAGAAGATTGTTGAGGGTTATATTGTACATGCAGGCAAGCCGGCTGAGGAGATTGTGCACACCGGTTTTGCAACTGCGGTCCGGAAACTTGGTACGATCGGCTGCAAGATCCAGATCGTGTTGCCAGATACCACGCTACCTGATGTTTTCAATTTGGTGAAGGTTGAGGCACCGGAACCCATAGCAGAGGTACCAGTGGCAGCCTCGGTTACAACAACCGAACCAGCGATCAAACCAACCGATGCTGGGGCGGAGACACCATCCGGAATGCCAGCAGGCGTCAAAGAGACCCCGGGAGATGTTAGGACCGAAGATTCCACCGAAGCAAAAGTTCCACGGGGACCTATGTCCGCTCCAGTTGAAACGAAGGGGTTGCACACCGAAGAACTCACCGAAACAAAAACCCCGCAGACGGCTCGGGAAAAAGCAGAAACCCGTAATGTGAGCGGTATTTGGGAGCACAAGCACAACGATCTTGACTGGCATGTGATGGCGATTGTGCACAAGCCAGAGGAGATC
>JAYEGZ010000006.1:0-6240 GCA_034659315.1 Methanobacteriota archaeon | reverse complement strand
AATCACCGACTTCCCGCAGCTTTCCTCAGCCGGTTGAGAACCGCAGCTCCAACACCCTTGCTTCGCACAGATCCATCTGCTATGATTACATCCACATCCATCCTATCCAGATATCTCATGCTGCCAAAGAGCTTGTAAGCATACGTTTCAGGATCGTCTCTTGGGCACAACACAAGATCTTCGTCGCCTGATACCTGTTTCGCAGTCTCTTCGGTCATCATAAGCCCGACACGGTTGCCTTTTTTGTGATATTCGACTATCAACTCGGATATCCTGGTTGCGACACTGCCCGGGTCGCCTTCGACCAGTATCATGAGTGTTTCAGGGGCGTAATGCGTGTATTTCATCCCAGGGGACTTTGCCACGCCGATGCCAGCGCTCGCCACATCTCCTATGTCTCTTGCATCTCCTGCACCCCTCACCTCGTCCACGCAACCCCTAATATCCTCAATCCCGATACCGCCGGGTCTGAGTATGGTGGGGGTCTGTGACGTCAGGTCAAGCACCGTCGATTCGACCCCGATCCGAACCTGCCCGCCATCGATGATCGCATCGATCCTGCCTGTAAGGTCTGCCGCGACGTGTGCTGCCGTCGTCGGGCTGGGTCTGCCTGACAGGTTGGCGCTGGGTGCTGCAATCGGGGTGCCTGACTCCCTGATCAGCTCGATTGCTACCGGGTGATCAGGCATCCGCACAGCGATCGTACCAAGTCCTCCGGTCGTGACATCTGGCACGATTGCTTTTCGTTTCAGGATCACTGTGAGCGGTCCTGGCATGAAGGCGTCCATCAGGTCAAAAGCGCACGCAGGGATATCCTCTGCAATCTCACATATCTGTTCCCTTGACGAGACATGGGCTATCAGCGGATTGTCAGCAGGGCGTGCCTTTGCCCGGAATATCTTCATGACCGCAGCAGGTTTCAGGGCGTCTGCCCCGAGACCGTACACAGTCTCAGTGGGAAACGCAACGGTTCCGCCGTCTCTGATGATTCTGGCGGCAGCATTGATCGTTCTTTCGAAGTTTTCACGATCGATTCTGAAGATATGCGTTTTGTTAGCCTCCATCCATCCTATTTTTTCCGGGTCTCTATTATATTACTTATGCATGAGCGGGGTTTTCAAATCCTGCGAATCTATATATAGAGTGTATAGGGTCTATAGGTTTATTGGGATAAGGTATATATGCCAACATCGCAACCTGTGTTAGCAGTGTAACACGCCCCAAAACGGGGAGGTTGCCCATCAAAGACCAACAAAGGGATGCAGTTCCACAATGACCCAAAAACTCGGCGAGAGGATAATTGAGGCGTTTTTATTCATCTCTGCGGCGACCGCGGTCACGATTGTTGCACTGATACTGATTTTTCTCTTAAGAGAAGGTCTTCCACTCATTGTAAAAGTAGGAATTGCCGATTTCTGTCTTGGAATGAGATGGAATCCTATTGCAATGACCGGAGTTCCTGAGTATGGTATTTTCCCGATGATCGTGGGATCGTTCTATGTCGCGATAGGTTCGCTCATCATTGCGGTGCCATTCGGGCTTGCGTGTGCGGTATTTCTCGCCGAAATCGCACCGTCGTGGGCAAGGTCCGTGCTCAAACATGCAATCGAACTCCTGGTCGGCATCCCGTCCGTGATTCTCGGTTTTGTCGGGCTTGTGCTGCTGGTTCCGTTCATCAGGGGGCATTTCGGAGGGTATGGCTTCTCCATTCTTGCAGGCTCGATCGTTCTTGCAATTATGGCACTTCCACACATCATCAGCGTATCGGATGATGCGATCCGGGCGGTTCCGAAGGACTACAAGGAAGCATCGTTTGCGCTTGGCGCAACGCACTGGCACACGATTAGAAAAGTGATCCTACCAAGCGCACGGTCTGGAATCGTTGCCGCAGTCGTACTTGGAATGGGCAATTCTATCGGCGAAACGATGGCAATCCTGATGGTGGCTGGCAATACCGCAATGCTCCCGGCTCCGATCTACGATATACTCGATCCTGTGAGACCGATGACCGCAAATATTGCGCTTGAGATGAATTATGCAACAGGGGACCATGCGCAGGCGCTCTTTGCAACAGGGATCGTGCTATTCGTCGTGGTCGCCATACTGAATGCGATATCTCATAAAGCACTCAAAACAAAGATGGGGACTCGGCGATGACTGTGGTAACCGCAATCCGCACAGCGATCTCACCAGCCATGTTGGATAAAGTGGCAAGGGCGCTGCTCTGGATATCCGCATCCGTAGCTATGCTGGTCCTCTTATTCATTCTTGGCTATATTGTAATCCGGGGGATCTCTGTGGTCAATCTCTCATTCCTGACCGAGTCACCAAGACTGAGCGGGGCAGAAGGCGGCATTCTCCCTGCAATCGTTGGCACGTTCTGGCTGATGGTGGTTGCGATGCTCCTGGCGGTCCCGATCGGCATCGGCGCTGCGATATACCTTGTTGAATATGCTCCTAAAAGTGCGGCGACAAGTATCATCACCTTTGGTGTCGAGTGTCTTGCAGGCGTGCCATCAATCGTGATCGGGCTATTTGGATATGCATTCCTTGTGATCTACCTCGGATTTGGTTTTTCGATCATATCAGGCGGGCTTGCGCTGATGTTTATGATACTGCCGTGGACTGTCAGAACCTCGGAGGAGGCGATCAAAACAGTGCCGGGCAGTCTGCGTGAGGCAAGCCTTGCACTCGGCGCGACAAAGTGGCAGACCGTGAGCCGGGTGGTGCTTCCGAGTGCGGTTCCAGGCATCGTGACCGGTGTCATACTCGGGATCGGAAAGGCGATCGGGGAGACCGCGGTCATCATGTTTACCGCCGGATCATCGCTTCTGATGCCCTCATCGCTCTTTGATCCGGTGCGTGCGCTTCCGTACCATCTCTATATCCTTGCGTCAGAGGGGATCTCTGATCAAATGGCTTACGGGAGTTCGGTTGTGCTACTTCTAATGGTGCTTCTGATCAACCTTATGGCGATCGCAATTCAGAAGCATTACGGGAGACATCATGGTAGGAAATAAGATCGAAATTGAGAGCAGAGGTTTAAATCTCTGGTATGGCAACGCGCAGGCTTTAAAGAACATAACAATTGCGATGCCAGAGAATAAGGTGACTGCGATAATCGGACCGTCAGGATGTGGCAAGTCCACGTTCATCAGGTGCATCAACCGGATGAACGACCTGATCAAAGACTGCCGGGTTACAGGGGAACTGCTTTTTGAGGATGGGAACATCTATGACCGGGTCGTGGATGTAGTCCTTCTCCGAAAGAAGATCGGTATGGTCTTCCAGAAGCCAAACCCGTTCCCGATGTCAATATATGATAATATCACTTACGGTCCCCGCCTGCACGGCATCCGGAACAAAGAAGAACTGGATGGAATCGTCGAGGAGACCTTGAAATCTTCTGCGCTCTGGCACGAAATCCAGGACAAGCTGGATAAGTCTGCGCTTGACCTGAGCGGCGGGCAGCAGCAGCGGCTCTGCATCGCAAGAACGCTTGCAGTAAAGCCGAAGGTGATACTCTTCGACGAGCCTTGTAGTGCGCTTGATCCGATCTCGACCGCAAAGATCGAGGACCTGATCAACAACTTAAAGCGCGACTACACAATCGTCATCGTGACACACAACATGCAGCAGGCTGCCCGGGTCTCTGATTACACAGCGTTTTTCCTGCTTGGCGAGCTTATTGAGTTCGGGAAGACGAAACAGATATTTGAGATGCCTGAAGAAAAGAGTACTGAGGATTATATCACGGGTAGATTTGGGTGAAGGGTTAAAAAAGCTCAGGCATGTGGTGGTGCGAAGTATAGCTACCAGCAACCACGCCACCACAGCAATAATCCTGCTGCAAAACGTCAGTTAAGCCCACAATAATAAAAAAACTCCCCCACCCAGTATCGCCTACGCTATCTGTTTTTCAAGATCCCTCTTGCAGCAAGCACGCCTGTTGCGGCAGCATTGACAATATCGCGGGAAAGTCCGGTGCCATCTCCTGCTGCAAAGAGATTGCACACGCTGGTCTCCATGTTTCGGTCAACATCGACTTCCATTGCATAGAATTTGATCTCAGGAGCGTATAGAAGCGTTGAATCGGAAGCAACCCCTGGTATGATCTTGTTTAGTACCTCAAGCCCCTCGATAATATCCATCACGATTCTGTGAGGAAGCGCCATCGAGATGTCACCCGGAGTCACGTCCTTGAGCGTGTTCTGGACCTGATTTCGCTTGATTCGGTCTTCGGTCGATCGCCTGCCTCTCCGCAGGTCGCCCATGCGCTGCAACACCGGCTTTCCACCGCCGATGGTTGTCGCAAGCTTTGCGATCGAGACGCCGTACCGGGTCGTGTTCTCGATTGGGTGTGTGAGAGCGATTCTGACCATGAATGCGAAATTCGTATTATCGGACTGTTTGTTCGTCATAGAATGCCCATTTGTGGCTATGAATCCGGGATACTCCTCTTTGACGACAAAACCGTGTTCGTTTGTGCAGAATGTCCTGATGAAATCGTCATATCGGTTGGTCTGGATATGGAACTTCGGATCGCGGTTGATGTGCGTGATTGGGTCCATGATGATCGCAGATACCTCGACACGCACGCCGACGTCGATGCTCCCGTATCTGGCAGCGATGCCATGTGTCTCGACCATCGAGTTCACCCAGTTCGCGCCGATCCTGCCCGGTGCAGCGATCACGTAACCCGCTGTAATGGTCTTGCCGTTCTCGAGCTCCACACCGTTGCATGTGTTGTTATCGGTGGACAGGTTGGTGACATTGCTGCTCAGCAGAAATTCGATCCCTCTCTTGACAAGGTCGTCCTTGAAGTTCCCGATGACGACGGGTGCATTATTCGATCCGATGTGCCGCTGCGATATATTGATGAAACGCGCCCCTACCGATGCAGCACGCCGCTTCAGACTCTCTACAGCCAGGTCATTCGGATCTTTGAGCACATCGGGAGCTCCGTACTTCAGGAAGACCTCGTCCACATGGCGGATAAGATTCCATGCTTCTACGTGGTCGCCGGTCAGCAAGGCAAGGTCGCCACCTATATCGGGTCGCAGATTCAGGGTGCCGTCCGAGAATGTGCCAGCCCCGCCAACGCCTGACATAATACCACATGGCGTACAGTGCGCACAGATACTGGTCCTATCCATCGGACAGGTGCGCTCATCGATGTCCCGCCCGGCATCGATAACCAGTACACGCATATCGGAGTCCGCCAGTTCATCGGCTGCGAACATGCCAGCGGGCCCTGCGCCGATGATGATCACATCATAATCATTGGTCATTGGATACCTATCTGGGATAGCGGTTATATATCTGTGGCGGTGCCACAGGCTCATGTCCGCGGCATTCCGTGAATCCAGGCACCCACAGGCGAATGTTGTCCAGTTTTGTATGGGCGGTCGTGCCACCACAGTGCCGATGGTTGGTATGCAGCTACTAATCCGGGATCACGTCTACTGCCCCCTCCATGGGGTTTTCCGGATATCTAAGATGCGTCCGACGGCTTTATACCCGATAAATGACATACATTTGAGTTATAGTGCGTTTGGGTTGCAGTTCGCATCTGCACGAACCACAACGATAGGAGGAAGAGTATATGGGAAGATATTCAATCGATGAATTTATAGGGGCGACAGGACAGCGCGATCTTGGAGAAGGTGCGTTTGAACTGGAACGGGATCGCCTGCTTGAGCTAAATCTCGACGGCATTGTCTGGACAAAGAAAGGGTCAATGGTAGCTTACACCGGCGACGTTAAGTTCACGCGGGAGGGCGTGCTGGAGCACGGGCTTGGAAAGCTGGTTAAAAAAGCGGTTACTGGAGAAGGCGTGAGTCTGACAAAGGTAGAAGGTACGGGAAAAGTGTATCTGGCTGATGATGGCAAAAAAGTCTCCATAATCAATCTTGATGACCAGGCAATTTATGTCAACGGAAACGACTTGCTTGCATTTGAGGAATCGATCAAGTGGGACATTAAACTTCTAAAAAAGGTTGCCGGAATCATGGCAGGCGGACTCTTCAATGTGAAACTTGAAGGGACTGGCATGATCGCCATTACCACACACTATGACCCGCTCACACTCAAGGTGACGCCGGATCGACCTGTGTTCACGGATCCAAATGCCACGGTGGCATGGTCTGGAAGCTTAAGCCCGGATATAAAGACAGACGTCTCCTTAAAGACGCTTGTCGGACGCGGGAGCGGTGAATCGCTACAGATGGCGTTCAGAGG
>JAYEGZ010000005.1:0-6265 GCA_034659315.1 Methanobacteriota archaeon | reverse complement strand
CGCAAACTCAAACGACATTGGAATTTACATGCGGAACTCCGATTCGAATACGATAACCGGTAACAATGTGAGTTTGAGTAATAACGTAGGAATCGACCTGTCGATCTCTGATGGCAACGGGATCTTCTCAAACGATGCGTTCGGAAATCCGAACTACGGAATTCACCTCTACTCGTCTGAAAGCAACATTCTGGACGGAAACAACGTTACTTCGAACGGTGTCGGCATCTATCTGGACTGGTCCGATAGCAATCTGATCAGTGCAAACACGGTGAATGACAACGACCTGACCGGAATTGCACTCTACATGTCCAGCGACGATAATGTGGTCGTCGGAAACGAGGTCAACTCGAACGGCAACATCAGCATCCGCATCTCATCATCGGACAACAACACAGTTGTGGATAATACAGCGCTCTACAATGGCATCGGAATCTTCCTTGACTGGGCGGAGGGCAACCGGATACTCAACAACACGGCAGACTTCAACAGATACCACGGAATCTCCCTAGACTGGAACAGCGACGACAACGAGATTGTCAACAACTCGGCGTCGAGTAACATCGTTGGAATCGCGCTCTCGTGGTCGGGCAACAATACCATAGCAGACAATGTCGCAAACTTCAACAACGTAAGTATCCTCATGGAGTGGTCGAGCAGCAACAATGACCTGACCTGCAACACTGCGAATCACAACACGCATAACGGCATATCTCTGCACTGGTCGAGTAACGATAATGAGATCGCAGGTAATACTGCAAACGACAACCGGATAGGTCTCTATTTCGATTCCAACTCGACAGGAAACGTTGTTGCCAATAATACATTCTGCGACAACTCGCTCTACGACATTCAGGATGAGGATGGTAACTCGGGTGATGAGAATACCTGCAATCTGACCGATAACTGGAACGACGGCGGGACGACCGGGTGCACTTATGCCTGCGGCGCAGAACCATCGCCACCGCCAACACCAACGCCAGATGGCGACCTCAACGGTGATGGCGAGGTCGCCCCCGCAGATGCTGCAACACCCTATCCACTGCTGAAAGATGATGCATACCATTACAGCCCGGACGGCATAAACGATCACCTCTACACCGAGTGGTGGTATTTCAATGTATACAACAATGACAGACAGTTCCTGGTCAGCTACTTCCTCACAGACCCGGCAAATCTAACCGGTCTTGGAGATGCAGAGGTGCTCGCGGTCGTGTATGATGAGATGCCACTGATCGGATTTACATCAAGACCAGTCTTCGATTTCACTGCAGATTACGAGAAACCAGACGTAACGATCGGCTCAAATACACTCCTTGCACTGAACAACACCACATTCGTGATCAATGGCAGTTGCTATGATGTGTATACACTCACCCCGATCCAGTGGAACCTCACATATACGCTGGATGTGGGGTCATGGTTTGGGGCGCCTGCACCCGTGCATGTTGGACACGTGCCAGATGACTGGATGCAGTGGCTCTGTTATATGACCGGCGCAAACGTAGCGGGCACCATCACAATTGGCGGAACGACACACAATATGTCAGGCAGAGGGTATCATGACCATAACTGGGGCGAATGGCTCTTTGATGACCCGCAGTGGAACTGGGCGCAGGTCAGTGCACCGGAAGAGAACGTCAGCCTGATCATCGGCGATGCGATTGCACCGCCAACGCGAAGCACCATGATGGCGTTCAAGCGCAATGGAACAACGATAACATTCGCTGATATCGATCTGAGCTACACAGGCTATGGATTCGATCCGATCACATCGAAATTGTATCCAGATGTTTATCACGTGACAGGAAACAATGATGAATACAGCCTAAATGTCACGATCAGCGTGATCAAGAACGTTCCGCTGATAAGGCCATTCCCTGGTGCACTGCCGGATTATGTGCTATTCGAACAGGTTTCTGATTACAATATAACGTTATTTGAGAATTACGAACCTGTTTACAGCCTCAATCAGAGTGGATTTTCAGAATATACAACACATAAGGTACATACCGTATACGGCAGGGTGCTGAATGGAGGGGGTGCGCTGGTCACTGTTACCAATGCAAGAACCGGAGAGTCAAAACAGAGTGCTGTGGTATCTGGATATTATAGTGTGGATGGTGACTTTCTGGATTATCTGGCAAATAATGCCTCACCGTGGGTTGCTGATGGCGATATTTTACTCATAGAGGCGGTTAAAGATCAAAATGGGGGTAACACTACCCTAATTGTGGATATGAGCATGGACAAGCAGCAGGCTACCGACATAACCCTCCAGCCAATGCCCGGAAAAGGCGACCTAAACCACGATGATGTCATCACCCCCGCAGACGCCGCAATCGCGCTCGAGCTTGCAGCCAGCGGCGAATGGGACGCGGATGCAGACGTGAACGGCGACGGACGGGTCACGTCACTTGACGGACTATCGATCCTGCAGTCGGCAGCCGGGAGACTGGAGACCGGCACAACGTGACGCCATGGCGAATTGTCAAAGAGCCCATGAAAACCGCAGTTTATGTCGGTGCTAAAGTATAAATCCCGCATTATTCGGAAGTGACCAGTTGCCCGACCCCCGGTGTTGCGCCACCGATAACTTTACACATCCAGGGCATGAGTGATTCAACAGATGGTCTGTAGAGCCATGCATATCGCACTGGTCCTGGGCATGGTGCAGGTCATACTGCTCACAGGGGCTTGTATTGATACGGGACCCCGGCATGGGCTCAAATACGGAGCAGAATACGAGGCATGACATGGAACTGAAACCCGAGGCGCTGATCACGCTGCCTGCACCAAAAACCATCGGCAGAACATCGGTCGAAGGGGCACTGTTCAGCCGCAGATCGGTCAGAACGTACACAAAAGAACCGATTACGCCGGATGATCTGTCCCGGTTGCTCTGGTCAGCGCAGGGCGTGACAGCGGGGGCAGGAAGCAGGGATGAACTCAGAACAGCACCGTCCGCAGGGGCGCTATACCCGCTTGAGGTCTATGTGGTCGCAGGAAATGTCGATGGGGTTTCTGATGGTGTTTATCATTACCTGCCCCGGGAACATGCGCTGCAGAAAGTCTGTGATGGCGACTTTAAGAGGAGTCTTTCGGAGTATGCGCTGCACCAGAGCCAGATAACTGACGCTGCGGTCGATATTGCATTTACGGCGGCGTTTGAGCGAACTACTGCCAAGTATGGGGACCGCGGCGTGAGGTATGTATATATGGAAGCCGGGCATGCTGCACAGAATGTATATCTGCAAGCAGAAGCACTCGATCTTGGCGTGTGTGCAATCGGTGCGTTCTATGATGCTGATGTGGCAGAACTGCTCGCCCTGCCAGAGGACGAGGTGCCGATATACATATTATCAATCGGGAATGTGTGAGATCAAGAACCATGCAGCCATATAAGTATCCCTTGTATAACCGTCCGTGGTTCAGCGTCTGGCTGAGCGCAAGTGGCGACATTGCCCTGAAAGGGCTGCTTGCTCCCGTAATGAAGCCATTTACGTCAGATCTCGTCGGCATCTTTGAAAACTCATCTCCAATCGGCGAAGACGAAGGTCAGCTCATATTTTCGACATGGATGCCGCCGATACCGGGAAACGCATTTGATCGGCTTGCCAGAAGCCAGCTGAATGCCAAATTTGGCAAAAACATCCCGGACCAGATCACGATATCAATCACAGAGGAATGCCCGAACCGCTGCATCCACTGTGCGCTCCCCGATACCGACAACAAAGCATCACTCTCGCCGGAGGAGGTTAATAGCGTGATTGATCAGGCAACCCGCATGGGCACCACGATGATCATATTCGATGGCGGCGAGCCGATGGTGCACCCCGACCTCGTGGAGATGGTCCGGCACGTGGATCCTGATAAGGCGGTTGCAACCGTCTTCACATCCGGAACCGGGCTTACGCCTGAGAAAGCTGCCTCACTCAAGGATGCAGGGCTTTTCGCAGTCAATGTAAGTCTTGACAGCCCGCATATCGATGAACACGACCGGATGAGGGGTAGGAGTGGAGTATTTGAAGACGCACTTGCAGCGATCAAAAACTCACTCGAAGCAGGCATTCTTGTCAACATCTATGTCGTGCTCTCTCCGATGAACGTCGGCGATCTGAAGGAATTTTATATGCTTGCAGTGGAAATGGGCGTGCACGAACTGTCTTTTTATGAGATCGTTCCGACAGGCAGGTGGATCGATCACGAAAATGACGTGTTGAGCAGAGATGACCACAGAACCTTTGATTCATTTGTCAGGTGGGCAAAGGAAGATGAAAGAGTGCGCGTGTTCGCAATCCCGCACGTAATGGAATCCACCGGGTGTTTTGCGGGACGAAGATGGCTTCATATAACGCCGCAAGGGGGTGTGCTGCCCTGTGCATGTATACCGATCACGTATGGGAATATCAAGGAGGAGAGTCTCAAAACGATCTGGAAACGGATCCGGAGGGATCCTGCGTACAATGCAAGATCCTGCCTGATGCGAGATTCCGGATTCAGAGATCGGTTGTGACCGCCCGGATTTGTGGAATTCCAATTGAGGGAGTCTGCATTTCATATTGGGGTCATAGACGCTTCCCCCTGTGCATGGTGTAGCACAATGTGTAGCGATTAGGCAGGCGTGCAACCGCGAAGAACCTAAAAACAACGCGGTCATGCCCATATAGCAGCAATGCCTGTGTGTTCACGTTCGGATTAGCCATTACAGTTTTCGGATGAAACCCGGGCTATACCGATAATCAAGTTCGGTTGGACGCGATTTATTTGGGTGTCCAAACGAAAACTATTTATTGCACGTGTTTAATGACACTTTAGCACATACATTTTGCATTGTTGCGAAATGTATGGCATAATCCAATATAGGAGATAGGAAGATGGCAATAAAAGTGATAGAAGCAGAATGTACCGGTTGCGGAACCTGCGTGGACGAATGCCCGGCAGAAGCAATCTCTATGAACGACGACGACATCGCTGTGATCGATATGGACGAATGTACCGAGTGTGGCACCTGCGTAGAAGCCTGTCCGAGCGAAGCGATTGTAATGGAAGACTAAAGGTCTTCCACCCTTTATTTTTTGTTAATACGTCATTTACGGGTGCGGATTTATGGAAACGCTGAAGGTAGGGATACTCGGAGCAACTGGCGCAGTTGGGCAGCGATTCATCGAGGCGCTTGCAGGTCACCCCTGGTTTGAATTAAGCTCACTTGCAGCATCCGAGAGGAGCGCTGGCAAGCCGTACGCCCGCGCTGCCAACTGGAGGCTTGCATCCGCACTTCCGGGCGAGATTGGGGAACAGGTTGTGGTCTCTATGAAACCGGAAGAGATTGATGCTGATATTGTGTTCTCTGCGCTTCCCGCCGACATTGCGCGCACCGTTGAGCCCGCGTTTGCCCGCGCTGGCTTCATGGTCGCAAGCAATGCATCAGCGTTCAGGCAGGAGCTTGATGTGCCGCTAATGATCCCTGAAGTGAACGCTGATCATCTTGGCTTGCTCGAAGTCCAGCGGGATTCCCGGAAGTGGGATGGCGTGATCGTGACCAACCCAAACTGCTCAGTCATCATGCTCGCGGTTTCCTTAAAGCCGCTCGTCCGGTTCGGAATTAAGGATGTGAAAGTGGCGACGATGCAGGCAGTCTCTGGCGCGGGATATGACGGCGTCTCCTCGATGGCGATCCTTGACAACGTCATCCCGCACATCGGTGGGGAGGAGGAGAAGGTCGAGCGTGAGGCACAGAAACTGCTCGGGACGTTTGATGGCAGTTCCATTGTCGATGCGTCATTTGAGGTCAGCGCAAGCTGCCACCGGGTGCCGGTTCTTGATGGGCACACCGAGGCTGTCTGGATCACGCTGGCAGACGACCCGACTCCGGAGGAGGTTCGGGACGCGTTCTTAAACTTTGATCCGGGGCTTGATCTTCCGACTGAACCTGCGCAGGTAATCATCGTTCACGACGACCCTGACCGCCCGCAGCCGAGACTGGACCGGGACCGGGGCGACGGCATGAGCGTCTCTGTCGGTCGCATCAGGGAAGGGATCAGGTATATTGCGATGGGACATAATACGGTGCGGGGTGCTGCCGGCGCATCGGTTCTGAATGCCGAGTTGATGCTTAGTCTGGGACTGTTGTGATTGGCACATCTGACCCGAACACAAGAGCGACCGATGCTCATAAAACATGAATCACTAACCGGATGACTCTTGTTCTTTGCGCCATCGCGTCTTTGCGTTGTTTTCCGATTTAACGAGAAATGCGCAAAGA
>JAYEGZ010000004.1:0-6296 GCA_034659315.1 Methanobacteriota archaeon | reverse complement strand
CGCACGGAAACCAATAATACAATACCAGTGTACCAGAAGACCACAAGGGCATCGATGAGGAAAATGTGATCTTATGGGTGAAACAACGGATATAACAAATATTTATGAGCGTCTGGGCGGTCGTGTCACGCTCGACGATTTCAAAGCGAAGATCGAAGAGAAAGTCGCAACTATGGGAGGATTATGCGACGAAGAGACCGCAGCCCTGCTGGTTGCCCAGGAACTCGGCGCGGATTCGCCAGTCATACGAATCGAGGACATTAAACCCGGCGACAACGTGAGTTTCGCCTGCAAGGTGGTCTCGGTCTCTGGCGTGCGCGAGTTCTCACGTGAGGACGGGGGAATTGGTAGGGTGGCAAACATCACGGTTGGGGATGAGACCGGTACACTCCGGCTTTCGCTCTGGGACGAACTCGTCGATGTCGTGAAGAGGGGCGAGATCGAAGCAGGGCAGCACCTGCAGGTCAGCGGATACGCAAGAGATGGTTACGGCGGTGGCGTCGAGGTCTCGGTCGGCAGCAAAACCGGGCACCTCGAGGTAGTCGAGCCTGTGAATGCAATCGAAGTTACTGAGCGGTGGGACTCAATTGCAGACCTGCACAAGTCCGAGTACAACACCGCCGATGTGAACGTGGTTGGACAGGTACTACATATCGGCGATGTCCGCACCTTTGTGCGCAGGGACAAACCGGGCAGCACAGGGCGCGTTGGGAATATCACGATCGGGGATGAGACTGGCAAGATCAGGGTGGTGTTATGGGATGGCCTGGTCGATTTCATGGCAGCGGAGAACTTGAATGTTGGCGAGTGTATAGAAATCACAGGCGGATACACCCGTGAGAACAACTACGACCGTGCGACCGAGATCCAGATCGGAGATCATAGCGGGATTAAAAAAACCGACAAGAAAGTGAACTATGCTGAAAATGTTACACCACTCTCCGATATTGGTGTCGATGAGACATATACAGTCGTTGGCTACGTAACCGGGCTTGAAGAGACCAGAGAGATCACGCGCAACGATGGTAAAGTGTCCAACGTGTTAAACATCCACATTTCGGACGAAACCGGGAACAGTCGGGTCAGGGTTGCGCTCTGGGGAAATCATGCAGATACAGCACTTGACCTTGGAGACAAGATTCAGATAATCGATTGCTACGCAAAATCCGGATGGGGTGGTGGTGTTGAGCTGAGCGTCGGATGGAATAGTTCGATACGTGTGATTAAGGATTGAGGTGTGCGGGAACTGCTTGCCCCCACCATCAAGCATCAACCCGGGCAGATCACGCCGTATCCACACCCTGCACGAAATCTCTGCCACTAATATCTCGTCAAACGCCGTAATCGAATTAACCCCCTGCCTGCACGATCACAACGACCACATCTGCCACACCTGCTGCGAACAACCCGGCTACCGGCGCGGCGTACGTTAAATTTTTGTTGAATCAATCAGAGAGTAATTCTGTTTTCTGTCCGGACGCGATATATGAAAACAACCAGACAGAACAAAACGATTCCAATGTCACACATTAACCGGATCATGTCAGCCGAAACTGCAAAAGATACTCTGTCCAATCCCATTTTTCTATGTGTATTGTCAAATACCGATACATGCCGGATTCCAGGCATCTCTGCGGCTGGTGCAACCACCGAACTCAATGATTACACGCCGGCTGCTGATGCTGAGATCGTGGAGTATGGCGGCCCCCGAAGCGCACCAGAGATGCCGATGAAGGAAGGGGGTGCACCAACACCCGCGGTCATAACCCGCGCTGCGCTGCAACTGACCGGGATGCCGTACCTATTCGTCAATGCCGGACTGCGGTTCGTACCTGTGGTCCCGGCGATATATCTCGGTGCCAAGCCGGGGCGGGATATCCGGCAGGGCGATGCCGTATCGCGCCCGGATAGGATTTACGCGAGCGCTTGCCAGATCGGCTCGCAGATCGGAAAACTATCCGGCTCAATCATTATCGGAGAGAGTATTCCTGGCGGCACGACAACCGCGCTTGGCGTGTTGACCGCGCTTGGATACAATTACGGAGTTAGCAGTAGTTTTTCGGCAAATCCGCTCGAAATCAAACGCGATGTCGTGCGACAGGGCATTAACGCATCCGGCATCACCGTAAGCGATGCACGTAATGAACCTATGCATGCCATAGCATCAGTCGGAGATCCGATGATGCCGGCCGTTGCAGGCATGGTCGCAGGCATAATTTCCAGCGCCGACGCAGGTTCGGATACGTGCACTCATGATCACAACATCATTCTTGCAGGCGGCACCCAGATGGCTGCGGTCTATGCAATAATGAAACATCTGGGTCTGGATATGGGCAGAATCTCAATTGCGACCACAAAATACGTGTATCAGGATCGGTCGGTCGATTTGGATGCGGCAACTCAGGATCTTGGCTGCCGCATCCGTGTTGTGGATCCTGGATTCGCGGATTCGCGTCTTCCAGGCTTGCGCAAATACGATGCAGGCGAAGTCAAGGAGGGCGTTGGCGCAGGGGGCATGATGTATGCCGCAGGTATCTCTGGCATCGACCGGAAGACGATGCTTGGTAAGGTTGAGGCGGTGTACGAGGAGTTGCTCACTGGCGTCCGTACGGAAATAGCTGAGCGCTTACCGAAAAATAAAATAGCAAAGTTGTCTGGTGGCACTTCACATCCCTGGCATTCGTGCGATTCGTGATCCCTTCTTCCGATTTTATCACAAAATTCACGAATGGACGAATGACACAAATGATATAAATCGGGTAGCTATTGCCCTACAGATTCGTTTTATTCGTCCAAACGTGCTAATCCGTGATGAAACCGTGCCATATTGAAAATATCATCCTCTGAAATGTGAATGTTTAAAATCACACTTACGTAGTGGTATAAAAACACTAGCCAACACTAAATCAAAAGTTTTAAGTATATTGTAACACTCACTCACAACAACACATAGTAATAAAGTAAGTGGTATCAAAATACAAAGGATGTTTGCTAATGAATACAAAGAGTACTGTCCGGGCATACTGGGACCATAGGAGTCAGACGTATGATGAAACCGTGTATAAATCACAGATTGAGGCGAAACGCTTCTGGAAGACCGTGCTGAATGATGCAATCAGGGCAGATAGAAATCTCAATATCCTGGATGTCGGGACTGGCACCGGGTTTCTGGCTCTGATTTTTGCAGAAATGGGGCATAACGTAACCGGGATAGACATATCCAAACACATGCTTGAGAAATCCCGGAATAACGCCAGTAAACTGAATTTAACTCTCAGTCTTATGCATGGCGATGCGGAAAACTTGCCTTTCGAAGATGAAACGTTCGACATCGTGATAAACAGGTATCTCCTCTGGACAATGCCAAATCCCGGACGTGCTGTTGATGAGTGGCGCCGCGTTGTAAAGTCGGGCGGCAAGATTCTGCTCATCGACGGAAGCTGGTATGATTCTACGGCAAGTATGCGTTTGCGAAGACTTTTTGGCAGCATAATCGCTTTTATAACTGAAAAGAAGAATCCATTTACGTTCATGGGGTATTACGCCCGCATAAAGGATCAATTGCCTTTTTTTAATGGAAGCACGCCGGGTGACGTTGTCAATTTGTTTGCAGGGGCGGGACTTAAGAATGTATCCGTAAATAATCTCGAAAAACTAAGGGAATTTGAAAATAAAAACACATCTTTATCGTATAAAGTTGCAAACAACCCCTCGCTCTTCATGGCGCTTGGGGAAAAGTAGAATTGCACCGATGTGGTGTTGCGGTTTTCTGGCACGACGCTGCTTCACGCCACCGATTAGGTCTTCTGGTGCCGGATAGATGCGAGATGGAGCCGTACCCTTTTGAACCCTGACCGCATCTGACTAATTATGAACAGTACTACGAACAACGTCACAGACAGCGCTGCAAGCGTCGACGAGGCCGCGCTCTATGACCGATTGCTCGACTACCAAAACGTCCTCTTTCTCGGTCACCGCAACGCAGACCCTGACGCGATATCGAGCACGTTTGCGCTTGCCGAGGTTTTCGGCGGCACAGTCGGCGTCGTCGATCGATGCAACAGGGTGGCTGCCATTATGGTCGAGGAGCTTGATATCAATGCCGTGTATACGCCAGACCCTGCTGACTACGATTTCACGGTGGTTGTGGACACATCGACCAGGTCACAGCTAAACAACATTATGCTGGACGACTACGGCGTGATTGACCATCACTCGGTCTCGCAGTTGCTTGATGACGCATCGTTCTACCTGCACAAAAACACCGATTCAAACGCAGAGATCATCGTCGATATTATGAGGTGCATGGGCGCCCCGATCATGGAGCGGACCGCCATAGCCCTTATGATCGGGATCGTTACAGACACCGGGCACTTCAAGCACGCCTCGTCAGGCTCGTTTCAGGCGATCGCATACTTAATCGAGCAGAGCGGGGTCAGCTACAGCGAGGCGATGGACCTGCTTGCGGGCACGCCGCAGGAACTCTCGATGCGGCTTGCGGTGCTTGAAGCTGCAAACAGGGCAAATATCAGGACGGTTGACGACTGGGTCGTTGCCGCATCAGAGGCAGAGTCGTTCGGCGCGTCTGCTGCCACATCGCTGACTGGCATCGGTGCTGACGTCTCATTCGTGGGGACGGTACAAGACGACGTTCTGAAGGTGAGCGGACGTGCGAACCGGGACGCGGTCCGGTGTGGCGTCAATCTCGGGGTGCTGCTGCGTGACATCGGCATCGAGCACAGTGGCTCAGGTGGCGGACATGCTGGAGCTGCCGGGATGGAGGTGTCCGGCGATGCAGAGATTGTGCTCGCAGGATGTGTCGAGGAGTCTATGCGGATTCTAAAGGGAACAAGCAGGGATTATCCAGTTCGTGATGGCAGAACGCGAGAACCACTGCAATAGACAATTCAGAGGTGTGTGAATATGGGATTTTTTGATAAGATACTTGGACCAAAACCAAGGATCGCGAAGAGCGATCCTATAGACGTGGTACGCATCAAACCTGACCCGATGTCGATTTACAAGAAGGAGATTGAGGATTATTACATCGCCGCATCAGTCGAGGTCGGGAATACCACGACCAAGTGCATACTTACGGCAACCAATATGAGCACCGGCATGGCACAGCATGTGAACAAGACTGTGCGAATGACGCGGGACGTGCGCCCGCCGAAGGTTGGGGAGGAGGTCTTCGGAAGGACGCTTACCGGAGTTCCATTCACCCGCGAGTCGGTATCAGAACTGGTTTCCGAGACGATCGTAGATTGTCTCAATGAGGCGAACATCGACATCGATACGAACCTTCATTTCGTGGTGCGGTCAACAGGCGTCGTCGCGGGTTTTGCATCGCCTGACGAGGTTGGGAATTTCGTCCTTGCACTGGCTGACGGCTGCCTGAAAGCAGGAGTGTCACCAAAGCACATGACTCCGGCGATGGGGATCGACACCGTCCCCGAGCAGTTCAAGAAACACAGCTTGATCGAGAAGGTTGCGTTCCTTGGCGCTGTCGCAGGTGTGCTGCCGCCGACCGGTGCAACCGGTGTTGAGATCGTCGCAAACGAGATGGAGGGCGAGCTTGCGACGGCAGGCATCAAGGAAGGTGCGAAATGGGCGAATGTTGACTTCAGGAACCCCTGCCTCTCGCTTGACTTCGGAACGACGCTTGATGGCAGGATCACGAACAGCGAGACCCCGTATGCAAAGACGATCGGGAACTTCTGCGGGCTTGCCGGAGCGATATCGGACGTGATTGTGCAGGGAACCGGGCTTGTAGACCCCGGAACCGGAACCGCTCTTGACATCTTCAAGGAGAAGACCTCGGCAAGCGGCAAGAAGGCAAAGCAGGCAGAGAAGTACGCGGAAGAGATACACAAACACATCTCAATCGAGGTCGTCCCCGAGGGCAGAGATCGGTACGGCAGCGTCCCGGTGGACGCAGCAGCAGCAAAGACGATCGGTGTCTCCCTGATCGGATGCGACGTCGGCAAGGACGGAAGCGATCTGCCAGCGCTTGCAAAGATCGGGAAGAGGCTACATGAGAGCGATGGAATCAAGATGATCGCAGCCGTGATGGATCCGATTGCTGCGATCTCTGTGGAGCGGCTGGTAAGGACTGCAATCGATGCTGGAGTCGTAACAAAGGAGACCGCTATTGGGATCACCGGGAGAGCCGGAATCACCGGAAACAAGCCCGCCCTGATACTCGATCGGATCATTAAGATGGGATTTTTTGAGGATCCTGAGAGTCAGGTCGTCTTTGTGGACGATGGTCTTGCGAGAGGTGCCGCGGTGATGGC
>JAYEGZ010000003.1:0-6360 GCA_034659315.1 Methanobacteriota archaeon | reverse complement strand
TTTCCGGGAGATATTCATACCACTGGAACAGATTCGAAATCGATGGGATGATATACCGCTACGACAATGCGCCGCACAAAGTCTGGTCGCACGTAACAACTTTTCCGCATCATTTCCACAATAAAAACGATTTTTTCACAAAAAATCGAGTAAAAACTGCCCTTCGGGTAGGGCTGGCGATATACTTTTTCGTAAATGGAAATGATGCGTAGAGTGTCTGGAAGCTATAGTATACATGCCATAAAAATGAGAAAACGGTGATCGAGAGTGATATGCTCCCAACACCTGAAATGCAGATGAAACATTTCATGAATTTTATACGTAAAACTTTGGTGCGTATGGATGGCTGATGGCTGAATGGGGGAAGTTATATCACTCTGCAACTCCCTGATTCACACTCTAATCGTGCACCCCCTTACTCAATTATATTGTGGACACTCCTCCCGCTGCCCACCTGCTTTATCACTTTACTCTGGTGCCCACTCCATAAACCGCACCCTGCAACCCCCCGTATCATCTCCCGCGCCCGAAGTTCCGCGGTACGGTCGCCGAGTTTGTCGAGCAGATCAAGGTGCTTGGACCCAAGTCCACTTCGGGATGTGGCAGGATAGGCGCGAAAATTATAGAAGGGTGGGGTGGCGACCCTTTCCGCCGCCGCTGTGCGGCAAGTTAAAGCTACACGCCGCCTAACATTCTCAATGGAGCTTCAGAATCGCCGTATATGCGAGCACTTCTGAACCTCATATATCAATTGAAGAATATGTCCGAAGACAAATCCACATCACTTGTGAATTTAGGCAATCTGTCAAAACCTGCTGACACACTCATCAAGAAAGTATCTGATGCAGTAGGTGGAATTTTTGAACCTTATCAGGTTACAAGAGTCGCAAAGGCTGAAGCAAAGGCGGATCTGATACAGGCAGAGTCTAAAATACAGATTACTGAGTTACATCGCCGGGCTATGTACCGCTTTGTTGAGGAAGAAGCAAAACGCCAAAGCAATATTGAAAATATTATATCGAAAGCACTTCCGCAACTTGATGATAAAGGAGACCCATCACAAATCGAGGATGACTGGATCACCAATTTCTTCGATAAGTGTCGTATCGTTTCTGATGATGAAATGCAAAATCTCTGGTCGAGAGTGCTTTCTGGAGAGGCTAATGTTCCTGGGACATATTCCAGGAGAACTGTGAACTTTCTGTCTGACCTTGACAAAGCCGAAGCAAAACACTTCAGCGATTTGTGTGGGTTTGGATGGATGATGCTCGGAGCGTTTGTACCATTGGTTTTTGATGAACAAGCAGACATCTGTAACAATAAGGAAATCACTTTTAACTCTCTCAGTCATCTTGAGAGTATAGGATTGATTCAATTCACTAGCTTATCGGGGTTTGTCGCACAAAGTCTGCCACAGAAGATCTCTGTATCATACTATGGTCAGGTTCTTGAACTATCGTTCGCGAAAGAAACAGATAATGAACTTAACATTGGCGAAGTTATGCTGACTAAAATTGGGCAAGAGTTAGCTCCGATTTGCGAGAGTAAACCGGTCGATGGCTTTATAGATTATGTGAAGGACAAATGGAAGAATCACTTACCAGAAGACAATACCGAACAAGCTTCTTGGACTCGAGGGCAAGGTGCATCTTGAGTGGGTCTCTGCAAGCGAGGGGCACAAGTTCTGTGAGACTGTCACCGAGTTTGTCGAGCAGATCAGGGCGCTTGGACCGAGTCCGCGGTGGAATAGACGCAAAATTGCAGTATTGTGGGCGGCGTCAGAAGGGAAGTCGTCGCACGCTTCTTGTTTTTCAGAGGTGGATACCCCCAATGTCTACGTGGCTGTGTGTTTGTGAGGCTACGGCGGTTGGTGGGACTGTGAAACTTTCCGCCTTAAAAGGCGGAGCGTTAAACGGTAGTAAATATGGATAGTGACAAAATAAATAAACTCGTAGAATACGCGAATACCCCGGATGACTTCAATGGCCCAGTATTTATCGAACGATGGCAACGACATGTTGAAGCATTTTTAAGGGTGGCTATCGGGCAGGATGTGCTAGTTAGTTTCATGAACCATGATTGTCTTAACAAGTGGGATGCTTTTGCTGCGCAAACAGGCTATTTAAACGCATTAGTTTGCGAATTTCATCAAACATCTGAATCAAAATATGAAAATGTTCAGGGAATTAGCGATAAAACTATAGATCCCATTCACAGCAAAAAAGTCTTTGTTGTCCATGGTCGCGATAATGAGGAAAAAGAGAAAGTTAGCAGATTTATAGAAAATGCGGGTTTGAAAGCAATTATTCTTCATGAACAACCAAATGAAGGGTTAACGGTTGTAGAAAAGTTTGAGCTCCACTCCGATGTAATATTTGCAGTGATACTACTTACCCCAGATGATATGGCTTATAACACTAATGCCCCTGAAAATGTATGCTCAAGATCACGTCAAAACGTTGTTCTAGAACTTGGCTATTTTTTAGGCAAGTTAGGCAGAAGTAGAGTATGTGTGCTCCATAAAGGGGATATTGAACTCCCATCGGATATTCAAGGAGTTCTTTATGTTGAGCTTGATCCACATGGTGCGTGGAGGAACAAGCTTGCAAAAGAATTTATTAATGCAAATCTTACCATTGATTTATCAGTTTTGGTATAAAAATACATGTAATAAAGCGCTGCAGGGAACAAAACTACGCTGCGCTTCACTTTGCCCAAGAGCACGGTGTCAGCTGTTCGGTTAAGGGCAATAGGCACTCAAGACCTGCCGCGAAGCCACCAATACGGTACTTAAATATAGAGCCCACACATCGCATGTGGTTTACTTTAGGCGATGCTTCGCATTATCCTGATCCATATCCCTCTCTCGCGCAACCACCCACCCATGACCTGACCGTAGCCATGGAAACAGGATGGCACCCACAAACCAATAGCTGCACCATCTCTTGAGGTGTGGGGACACACAAAGCCACCGTGTGACACTTTAAGCCCTGACATGCAACCGCAAAGACCCGCCCGCCACCAACGGCTGCTGCCACCACATCGACGGCAATGTCCACACCGATGGGCGGATGGGGGACGCAGGCAGTCCCTCCGTGCTTGGAGTGTATGAGACTGGCTCGGTCTCGAACGGATGAAACTCCGCTTCACCCCCCCTCCGCATCATCTCCCGCGACCGCACCCCGATTCCTGCACCCACAGCAACCACCAGAAGCCCGATCATCGAATAGACTGAGAGGTGCGGAGCAATCACGTAGATCCGGATTACGCGAACAGAAAGAGCGTTCCGACCGCAGCGCCATCGAGTATCAGGAAGATTAATGCATTCACGTTTCCCACTCTAATCGTGAACCCAATCATGAACTTAATCGTGAACATATCTCACTCAAGTACATAGTGAACACTCCTCCCGCGGCCCACCTGCTTTATCACTCCAAGTTCCAGCAGTTTGGAGATCTCGTCCAGTGCCGCCCGGTTCGATATCTCAAATATCCCCCTCACATCTCTGTTCGTGATCTTTCCTTTTTCCATCATCCACTCTACAATCCTCATCTGTCTCTCAGTTAAGGCGATCTGCCCCCGCTCTTTAAGAAATTTGACATCCTTGCTCAGACCGAGAACTCTGTCTCGCACTGCCTTGATGCTCACCGCCACGCCACCCGTAAAGTACTCCAGCCAGCCTGTCAAATCCAGCGTAGCCGGATCCACACGCCTCAGAGCCGCGTAATAACTCCGCCGATCATGATCATAGTAATCGTCCAGGGCAAAGAACCTTTTCAGATCAAATCCCCGTTTATAGAGCGTCAAGGTTGCCATAACCCTTGCTGTTCTGCCGTTTCCATCTATGAACGGATGAATCCTCGCAATCTCGTAATGTGTCACGCCCGCCGCTATAACCGGGTCGATCTCCTCAGTTTCTCCAGAGTTGAACCATTCAAGAAAAGCATCAACCAACCCGGGAACCTGATCTGTTGGGGGTGGCATGAAAACGATCTCGCCGGTGATCCTGTTGCCCACAAATACCTGACGATCCCGGAACGCGCCCACATCTTCGGGGTTCTCCAGCGTATCCTTTGTTACAACCCTGTGAACCTCCAAAAAATCATCTGCTGTAAAAGGGGAGTTTTTTGCAAAATCTGGTATCTTTTCGAGAGCTTCAAGATAATTCAAGACCTCCTGCCTGTCTTTTCTTCTGACCATGACCTCCCTTCCAGCAGCCAGGGCACTGACCTCTTCAAAAGAGAGAGGATTACCCTCAATAGCCGTTGATGCGTGTGCGCTTCTCAACAAAGCATCCCTTCGCAGAGAGACCTCCCATTTTGGAATAAGCGGTGCATTCAGGATGATTGCTCGAGCATCAGCGGTAAAGGTGAGATTTCTAACGATCTTGTTGGTATAGCTGAAATTTGGTTCAAACATCATCAATCGTCGCCACCTCTCGTTCATCCTGCTTTTGTTTCAAGGCTTCAAGTTGAGCCATACCGGGTTCGCCAAGTGCTTTGAGAATAAGGTCTAAAGTTGGAATATCACTGAATTCCTCACCATATATCGATGCCGCCAACTGTGCCAGTTCCTCGTCAGTCCATGGCGCCTTCCAGTAGAACCCCATGACAAGTGAAGCTATTTTTTTTGTATGAATGCTGTGTTTATCCTCCTCGAGTGAAAACTGCTTCTTAATAAAGTCAATTAGATCAGGATCAGGTTCTGGAAGTGGTTTTAACTCTCTGTCCATTATTGGTAAGCTTGAAATTGCCAAGTAAGCCGCATATTGAATATCAGGCAACTGTGACTCTCTCCAGATTTTAAGTAGACGTGAGAGTACATCTGGCTTATATTCTGGACTCCATGCACCGATCATCCCCAACAAGCCAAAACCCCAACACGCTGCGAAATGGAGATGCGTTTCATCGGAGTAGAGAATTGGAACAAGTTGGTCGCCCAGAACCTTGAGATGTTTCTGTGCATCGGCAGTTTTTGACCTGTCGTTGAAAGCTATTATAGGATAAACGCCAATATGCATAACCGCCAACGCCCCTGCTGCTCTCTGGATTGTGTTTTCAGCCTCCATGAAGGTTGTAAGTTTCTCAACAATCTGGGGTGTCAGATCCTGCGGTCCTGTATAATTAATCTGTTCCAGAGTAATGTCAGCGAGCGCGTTTCCTAAGTACAGCAAATCTGTACCGGACATGATATAAGCGTCTTTAACGACTTTCAGTAGTATTTTTCCATATCTACCTCTGTAAAGAAGCCTGATAAGTTCAGAGGGACCGCTTGTTCGCCTTGCGATCCACTCCAATCCTTCCTCTAATAAATCTGGCGCGACCTGAATTTCATCAAGAATACATTGGCTTAACAGAATTACAGGAGAACCCTCGGAATATATGAGGTAGAATACAGGTGGCGATTCCTTGCAAAGATCAATCAGACGTCTGATAAGAGGTTGTACGTTTCTTCCAGCAAGAACGGCCGCTATAGGTATAACCTCTTCCCACCGCACATCTTCCAGATGAGGCTCAAGAACTGTCAACAGGGTGTCGTCATCTTTCCGATCCGGATAATATCCCTCAACAACAGCTTTCGCTGCCAGATACTCCTGGAAAGTCAGGTGCCGAAACTCATAAATTGGGTATAATGTGCCCTGCTCAATTTCATGCCCACTTAATATCAGGAGGCTGCTGCGAAATTCCACACGCTGGATGAACTCAGACACACTGAGTCTGGCATAGCCCAGCACCTCTGGCATCTGTTCCCTGGCTAACATTAAAATCTCCTTGAGTCGCCTGGATGAGATGGTCTGCACGCCATCGTTCATCATCGTAAATGCCACAAACGCCAATTGTGGGATCGCCTCTTCCTGATCAATTGGATCATACCCCTCCACGTTCCATGTCATAAGCAGCATTTCTATGGCTTTTCCGTACAGTACACTTCGCCGAGTAGGGATCTGACCCACCCACCGATTGACCAGCAGGAGTGTGGTTAGCAGCAAGGGGTTCTTTGCTAATTGCCGCACACGATCAGAACTACAAATGATCTCCGCCAGCTTCTCTGCCTCCAAACGCACTTCCGCACTATCGCCGACCACTTCTTTGTGCCATGCCAATGTCAAGCGCATAATATCATCATCATCGAAATCAGCCACCTTGTAGTGTTTGCAATGTGTGCTCAACGCTCCACCGACTATTCTAAATCCGGCTTCACGAGATGTAACGACGATGTTTGCATTAGGATAGGTGGCTAAGAAAGTGCGCAGTTGGTTGACAAAGGAGACACGAGCACATTCATCTGAGATTTCGTCAAGACCATCAACTAATAGTAGAGCCTCACCACTCCGCAGTGCACGACTCACTAAAAGCGAAA
>JAYEGZ010000002.1:0-6362 GCA_034659315.1 Methanobacteriota archaeon | reverse complement strand
GGATGCCTGCATCAATGGATCCTGCATGAGCGCTTGCTTCAGGAGTTCCGGATTCTCAACTGAGAAATCGATTGTCGGATATACGATACTACTCACGGCAAGCCCGATTGCCGCTGAAACAATCATCGGGATGAAACCATATCCAGTGAACTCGAGGCACCGTTTGAACGTGCCTTCTCCACTGAAAAATATCGAGATCACATAGAATACGCCTGCATACAGGAGCCACATGATAAACACCACAATGAACCCCACAACGACGCCGATCGTTGCAATCATGCCTGCAAACGACGCTGCCCCCTCCGGAAGCGCGGGTGTTACCACATCCACCATCATCGCGGCGGAGATGGCTGCAATGATAGCTACAACCAGCACAATCGCAAATGGCGTCATCAGTTTTGTGTCCTTTTCGGAGAGTTCGGAAAAGAACTGATCCGGGTTTGTCAGAACATTTGTCATATTAATCACCTCGGTCTTTTGGTTGACCTGTTTGAAATCTTATGCGTAAGTACTTAAATATTTCGATTGATCGAATGGTCCAATGGTAAAATTTAGAATCTGGTAACTATATCGTGAAACCGGTGTGCGCCATCTCATACTGGTGGAGAGAACGCGAATGCTGCACCACAGCAATAAAACCCCACCGCTGCGGAACTGGCTGAGATGACGGCTCCAATCAACACTATGAGGAATGACGCCAAAAGGTTCGACTATCTTCCCGATAGTTCGCCAGAGAACCGGTCAGGGTTTGTTATGAGCACTTTTCCGGAATACATGGGTTGCAGCATCCGTGACATCGATATTTTCCCCATATCACGATCATATTATAATAATCATGCTGTACAGGAGGTATACCGCCACAGGCAGGATAACCGTGACCGTCGCGGTTCGCCTCGAGACACTGCACGCATGTTTGACCCCGAATATCCATATAACAGCGCTCCACAGCAAAAAAATGATTCCGGCTATGTCAGATGCCTTCATAAGTGGATTCTGCATCAGCGTTTGCTTCATGAGTTGGGGCTCGATTGCGGAGAAGTCAATACCCGGATACGCCGCCATGACCGCGGCAAGTCCGATGACCGGTGCGATGATTGCAGGGATAAAACCGTATCCGGTAAACTCAAGAACCCGTCTGAACGAGCCAACCCCTCTGAGCATCGTCGAGATTGCGTAGAATACCCCTGCAAACAGAAACCACGAGACAGACATTATGATAAGCCCGCCGATAACGCTGGTCGCCACAGAGATGCCTGTAAACGGCACCGCTGCTCCGGAGGGTGATGGTGTCGTCACACCGCTCACTGCCGCGATATGGACGCCTGTGGCGATGGCTGCCAGAAGCACGATTGTGGCGGGTGTCCGCAGGTCTGGTTCTCTTCCGGATAGTTCTGCAAAGAACCGGTCCGGGTTTGTCAGCAGGTTTGCCATGATAGTCACCATCTGATTAATTGCTCTTGCACCAGGTATATGAGTTACTGCATGGTATCTGGTTATGCTGAATCCTCCCGGTGCTCGTGGATGAAGAGCTCTTCGATCGTCACGCCAAAGAAGTCCGCGAGTTTAAATGCAAGTTCAAGCGATGGGCTGCGGCTTGCTATGCGCAGGTTCGAGCTATAACGGGGTCTTGTGGTCACTGAACCAGCGCGAGACCTTGCCAGTTACGGAAGGGGGGGGAATCGAATCTCTACCACATCAGAGATGGGCTCTTGAGGTGGGGCGATGGTGCGGATGAAAGGGGCTAAAACCGGATTTACCCGTATGGATACTATCCGGTTAACTAATTGGGGTGGAGTTGCAAGTGCTATGGACATATAAGATGGTGTTAAGAGTGGGTAGATAAAAATCCAAACCCGGTAAAATCTGCCCGCGAGTGTGGCGATCATAACCATGTTGTGACACAACCCATCCAGTGTAGCGCGATAACAAATATATACTACGACAGTATATCCACAACATATGACCGACTCGAACAAATCCGATCTTGATTATAAAAAGCTTGGTCTTATGGCTGGGCTGGAGATTCATCAGCAACTCGATACCGCTTGCAAGCTCTTCTGCAACTGCCCGACGATGCTTCGGGATACGCGCGAATCAACTTACGAGTTTTTCAGGTACCTGCGACCGACCAGAAGCGAGATGGGGGAGACTGATCAGGCTGCGCTTGATGAGGCAAAGGTTATCCGTAAATTTATATACAAAGCATATCCGAGCACCTGTCTGGTCGAGAACGATGAAGAGCCGCCTCGCGAGTTAAATGAGGAAGCAATTGATATCACACTCACGACCGCCAAACTGCTGAATATGCAACCTGTTGACGAGATCCATATCATGCGCAAGCTCGTGATTGATGGCTCAAACACATCCGGATTCCAGCGCACATCGCTCGTTGCAACCGGTGGGTACTTCGAGACATCGCACGGCATGGTTGGCGTTGATGTGCTCTGCCTTGAGGAGGAGGCTTGCCAGCGGGTCGAGGAGCAGGAGGGTGCGGTTGTATTCTCGCTCGACCGCCTGGGCATCCCATTAGTCGAGATCGGTACCGCTCCGGACATTATTTCGCCCGCACACGCAAGAGAGGCAGCCGAGCACATTGGCATGATCCTGCGCTCGACCGGGTTTGTAAAGCGGGGAATAGGCACGATCAGGCAGGACGTTAACATCTCGATTGCAGACGGTGCGAGAGTGGAGGTTAAGGGTGTGCAGGAGCTTGACCTGATAGAGACGATCGTGGAACAGGAGGCGTTCAGGCAGGTCAGGCTGCTTGAGATCAGAGACGAATTACGCGGGCGAGGAGCATCGGTCGGTGCGGTTACAGACGTGACGCATGTTTTTAAGGGCACAAAGTCTGCGGTCGTTAAGAAGAAGATGGGGTGCGTGCTTGCCCTTCGTCTTTGCGGATTTGCAGGCATGGCAGGTGCTGAAATTCAGCCGGACCGCCGTCTTGGATCCGAATTTTCAGACCGGGCAAAGAAAGCAGGAGTCGGGGGCATATTCCACACCGATGAACTGCCCGGCTACGGGATCACCGAGACGGAGGTTGAGGCGTTGCGAACCAGTGTCGGTGCGGAGGCTGGCGATTGCGTAGTCATTGTCGCTGATGCACACGACCGGGCAGTAAATGCGCTGCAGGCAGTCGTTCTACGGGCAGAACAGGCGCTCACCGGTGTGCCCGAGGAGACACGAAAGATGCTGCCAGCCGGCACCACCGCATTCCTGCGACCGCTTCCCGGCGCTGCGCGGATGTATCCCGAAACCGATGTGCCCCCTGTGCCAATCAATGGAAGAATCGATAAAATAACCACGCCTGAACTATTAGCCGAGCGAAAGGATCGTTATGCCGGGGAATACAATCTTTCAGAGGATCTGGCTCGGCAGATCGTATATTCGAGGCGTTTGACGATCTTTGATGCTATTATGGATTCGGTGAGTGTGGATGGTTCTCTGGTAGTGCGGACCCTGACTGCAACCCTGACCGAACTTAAAAAAGAAGGCGTCCCAATCGAACAATTACAAGATAGTAATTTTTTTGAGGTGTTTGGATTGATAGCGGATGGTAAAATTGCGAAAGAAGGTGTCATTGACATATTACGCCTGCTTGCAGAGCATCCGGATCGTTCGGCAGAAGATGCGGCAGCAAGCATAGGTCTTGCCTGCGTGGATGAGAAACAGACCGAAAACGTGATTGTAAGGGTGGTTGCAGAACGGCGCGATCTCGTGCGTGAGCGGGGGATGGGTGCGCTCGGTCCGTTGATGGGTGTGGTGATGCAGGAACTGCGTGGCAAGGCGGACGGCAAGTTAATCAGCAAGATACTTACAGAGAAGATCAAGGAGTTATTATGATCAACGTGAATAGATACCGGTGCGGATACTGCGGGGCATGTGTGAGCGTATGTCCGACCTGTGCAATCGAACTTGTGGAGACGTGGATCGAGGTCACGGATGACTGCACCGAATGCGGGGCGTGTGTGAGCGTATGTCCGATCGGAGCGATTGAGGTGCCACAATGATTACTAAAACTGATAAATACGACATTATCGTTGTTGGCGCAGGACCTGCTGGCTCAATTGCTGCAAAGACCGCTGCTGCACGCGGATGCAACGTACTGATGATCGAAAAGCGGCAGGAAATCGGAGATCCGGTCCGGTGTGCGGAGGGCGTTGCGAAACCTCAGCTTAAAGAGCATATACAACCGGATGAGCGATGGATCGCAGCCGAGGTCAAAGGTTCACGAATATATGCCCCTGACGGCACCTGTGTTGAGCTATCGGAAGATGTTTCGGGCGCGGAGGTGGGATACACACTTGAACGCAAGCTATTTGACCGCGCGCTTGCCCGTGAGGCAGCACTCGCCGGAGCAGAGATACAAGTCAAGACACGAGCGACAGGAGTGATCCGGGAGGATGGATATGTCAAAGGCGTCACGGCTACGCACCTTGGCGAGGAGTTTGAGGTTCGTGCAGATATCGTGATCGGCGCAGACGGTGTTGAATCCAAGGTCGGACGGTGGGCAGGCATCGACACCACACTTCAGCCATCGGACCTTGAGACCGGTGCGCAGTTCCTTGTGGCGGATATTGACATCGATCCGGATTACTGCGAATTTCACCTTGGAAATAAGATAGCGCCATCCGGGTATCTGTGGGTATTTCCGAAGGGGGATCGGTCTGCAAACGTCGGGCTTGCAATTAGCGGCGAGATATGCGGACATGGGAAACGACCGATCGATATGTTGCGGGATTTTGTCGAAGAAAAGTATCCGAACGGCAAGATCATTGAAATCGTGGTCGGCGGCGTGCCGGCATCCGGACCGCTCGAGGAGATGGTTACAGACGGCTTGATGCTGGTCGGCGATGCTGCCCACCAGTCGGATCCACTCACAGGCGGCGGGATTGTTAACGCGATGGACGCGGGAAAAATTGCCGGAGAGGTCGCCGCACAGGCGATTTCCGAAGGAGACGTCTCAAAAGCGAGACTGAAGGAATACGAAACCACCTGGAGAGCGCGGCACGGCAAACGGCTGAAGAGGTCACTTTCTGTGAAGAACCATTTCGTGCCGATGTCCGACCGCGACCTGAACAAACTCGTGCACACTGTTGATGGTGTCGATTTAAGTAAGATGAGCCTGTTTGAAATGCTGGGAACACTGATTCGCAAAAACCCGAAAATGCTCTTCAGTCTGCGGAAACTGTTTATATAACCAGAAAACCCCCCTGTTAAACCAGGGAGTCCCCCGAACCAGCGTATGTTGGCAGCTCAACTCCGGTTCAAGTACTGCAAGCTCGCGATTAAGCCTGAACAGATATTTAAAAAAAGGTCGCGATCCGGTCTACGCGAGTTTCTTACGAATCCCTGAGACCTTCCACTCCAGTTCTGGCAGATCGCTTTTGACAACCTTCCATGTCATATCCAGATCCACACCGAAATACCCGTGTATCAGAACATCCCTCATTCCGGCTATCTGACGCCACGGGATATCCGGATACTCTTCCCTGAACTCATGAGGGATGTTTTTCACGGCTTCCCCAATAATTTCCAGCCTTCTGATAACAGCATCCTGAATATGTACTGATTTCAGGAAGTCATCTTTGGACATCTGGTCTACGTACTTTTCTATGAGCTGTATGCTCTCTAAAATGTGTCCGATGAAAACTTTCGGGTCTTTTTTCATAGTACCCTCACCTGCTCGCTTAAAATCCGGTCACGTATGGCAGGATGCAGCGCATTATAGGTAAGCACGTCAACGCTTCTTCCAAGAGAATCCTCAAGTTCCAGTTTCAAGCCCACAAGGTCAAGCAGGCTCTTTTCTCCTTGAAATTCTATCAGGATGTCCAGATCACTGCTTTCTTCGGCATCACCACGTGCGAAAGAGCCGAATATGGCTGCGCGAGCGACATCGTGGCGTTTTAGTGTGCGGACGATTCTGGTTTTGAGTTCTTCGATGTGGGGGATCATTTTTGGGTCACCGTTGGATCGTGCCGATTTGTTCGGCTACTTTCCACTGCAAAGGGGATTTCATGTTCACAAACAGCCATATTATATATATTTAGATACATAGATCATGGTTTTTTCGATGGTTTCCTCAAAGGTTCTTTTTGGGCATGTCGAGCACGTCATCCATCATTTTAACTTACCTCATAGCTTCGAATCAACAAGGATTTTGCTTTCTCTATGTCCGCATCTGACGAAATAGTGATCTCCAAATCACCGATACCGAAATGCCCGATATTTCGCACATCTCGCGTGAACCCGTCTTCCAACTCGGTGCTATCCGGGTTGATTTTAACGTATACCAAAATATGTTTCGTTTGTGGATGGATTTCAACACAGGCAAAGTTCTTGATCCTCTTGAAAGCAAAATA
>JAYEGZ010000001.1:0-6382 GCA_034659315.1 Methanobacteriota archaeon | reverse complement strand
ATAGTTCCAAAACCCTCTGTTATCACTAATACCCCGAAAAAAGAAGACGAAGAGGCTTAGATAGCCTCGCCGTCCTCTTCCCCGGTCCGGATACGTATCGTTCGCTCGACCGGTATCACGAAGATCTTGCCATCTCCGATGCTACCGGTTGCAGCCGTATTTCGGATCAACTCCACCACTTGATCCACATCCCGCTCTGCGACCACGACCTCGATTCTGGTCTTCGGGAGCAGGTCGACGCAGTACTCGCGTCCACGCCATTGCTGGACGAGTCCTTTCTGCTGTCCGCGTCCCCTGACCTCAACCACGGTCATGCTCACAAATCCGGCATCAGCCAAAGCGGATTTCACCTCTTCAAGCTTCATCGGGCGTATTATCGCCTCTATCTTTCTCATTTCGATCATTTCGGCCATTTTGTTCACCTCTCGCCTCATTCGGTTATGTACTCGGGGTATGCCCGTATTCCGTGTTCTGTGATGTCCAGACCTTCAAGCTCCTCTCTCTCAGAGACCCGTAGCCCTATGACAACGTCAATCAACTTAAAGACAATCAAGCCTGCCACAAATGCCCAGACGATGGCTGCGAGTGCACCTACGACCTGGATCATGAACTGGTTCACGCCGCCGTACAATAAGCCTGGTGCACCTGCCGCATACGCAGCACCATCAAGGATTCCGTTGCCCATTCCGACTGAGAAGATCCCGACTGCGAGAAGTCCCCATGTGCCGCAGTAGCCGTGTACTGCGATCGCACCGACCGGGTCATCGACCTTGAGGACTGCCTCATTAAACATCACACCAGCGTAAACGATCGCGCCTGCAACAATTCCGATCACAATCGCTGCCCAGTTCTCAACTGAGCCGCATGGTGCAGTGATTGCAACAAGCCCTGCGAGAACGCCGTTTGCGGTAAGCGAGGGGTCAGGTTTTCCGGTCTTCATCCACGTGAGGATCATCGCGGCTACAGCGCCAGCAGCAGCAGCAAGGAACGTGTTTGCAACAGCAAGGTTCATGAAGGCGTCGCTGCCGTCAAGGGTTGAGCCGCCGTTGAAACCGAGCCAGCCAAGCCAGAGCAGCAGTACTCCGAGGAAACCAAACGTGATGTTGTGACCCGGAATGACCTGGGGCAACCCGTTCTTGAACTTGCCAATCCGGGGACCAAGAATGATTACGCCAGCAAGTGCTGCATATCCGCCGATTGAGTGAACAACGCCGCTTCCTGCGAAGTCATGGAAGCTTGCGTTGCACATCTGCACAATCCAGCTTCCGTCTCCGGTCAGAAGCGCAAATTCGGCTCCGGACCAGACCCAGTGTCCGTAGACCGGGTAGATGATCGCAACAAGCAGCCCTGTGAATACCAGATATGCCTTGAAGTTGGTTCGCTCTGCCATGGCACCTGAGACGATGGTTGCGCCTGTTGCCGCAAAGACCATCTGGAAGAACCATGCGTTCCAGATACTGTTGTCAGCGCCGCTTAAGCAGAACTGGCTGAATCCGAAGAGTCCTCCGACGCTCTCGCCGTACATGATCGCCCAGCCAACAAGCCAGTAGATCAGAACACCGAGGCAGATCGTCATCATATTCTTCATAAGGATGTTTGCCGTGTTCTTTGCCCGGGTGAACCCGGCTTCAACGAGCGAGAAACCGGCGTGCATCAGGAAAACCAGTCCGCCGCAGAGCAAGAGCCAGACGAAGGTCAGGGCTGTTCCGAGGCTGTCAACCGATTCTGTCAATGATTCGATACTCTCTTCTTGTGCCGCTACCTGGGGCGTTAGCGACAGTAGTGCCAGCATCACGATGATACTGGCAAGTAAATATGTTCTATTCTTTTTCATAGATTCGTCTCTCCTGTGTTCGCCGTCTCGTACTTTAGGAAGACGGCAGGTTACTGTTGATGTTATAATATATAAAGTTTGCTGTACGATAACTTATAGACTCTACTCGAAAAAAATCAGACTTTATGTCGAGTACGATGGAAACGTAGTTCAGGAGATTGCCGGAGATCAAGAATATCTCATACTTCAGGGATAAACAGAAGCACGAGGTGGATAGTATTCTGGAACTGGACGGCAGAACTGCGCCGATCGAGGTTAAACACCAGAATCACATCTACAACCACGATTTGAAAAACCTGTTGTATTTTATGGACGTTCACGATCTGATTTTTGGGGTGGTTGTTACAAAGAACGTGTTTGAGCGAAGAAGGAATATTTTATGCATCCCTGCGTGGATGTTTTTGTTAATTTTTAGCAATCATGCGGCAGATTGACTGATGCGTATATCTTCGCGGCTGACCCATTTTTCACCGCGAAGACGCCAGATAGACTGCCCGGAAGAACCCGGGGCTATCTCGATTTAATGTCTTCCGCAAACCATGACTCGAGTTCATCGCCGTGGACGAGTTCTTCCAGATCCTCCTCCAGACTGGACGGCTCGACCAGAATTAACCAGCCATCTCCGTACGGGTCTTCTACAAACAGTTCAAGCTCATCTTCAATATCCTCATTGACCTCAATAACCGTGCCCGTAACCGGCATGGTAAGCCCGCCGACCCATTTGGCAGACTCCATCGATCCGAATGCATCACCTGCCTCAAACTCGTCATCCTCCATCGGAAGATCGATGAACTCGATTGCTCCGACTGCTGTGCCGCCGAATGCGTCCATTCCGACCCGGACATTCCCGTCATCTTCAACTCTTGCCCAGAGATGGTCTTTCGTGTAATACAGCTCTTCCGGTACTTCATATCCTTCGATTTCCATTATCTTACCTCATTAAATATTTGTTATCGTTGTTTTGATTTATGCTTTACCAGAAAAACTTACATAATTTCTCTGATCTTCTCCCAATCGCTTACGGTAATCCTCTGACCGGCTTGATGATTGAAACTGCCAAGAACTTCCCGTATTTTTTCCAAATCAATACATTCAGGCATTTCCGTAACTTCCTCAAATGAGTACGCGGTAACAGTCGATTTGCCTTCTGTGTATGTCTTGTATTCGCCCTCGTTGAAAGCGGATTGGCGACTATATTTTTCCCAGATGTCGTGTGGTTCGCCGCTAGATAAACTCTTGATCATGGCATATCCTTTTATTCCCTTAATCGGCGAAGTGACATAAAACAATAAGACTCTATGGTCAACACCAGCGGGTATTCCACTGCCTTTGATATAAACACGATCTTCTTTCTCCACCAATTTGTTGAAATATTCCGGTTTTATTACCACGATTAGTCCTTCGATTTCTTCAGATGATTTTGGCAGATTTGAACCGGAAAGCTCTTCTAATTTATCGTGATCTATGAGCGTTATACCATTTTCATCGGCGTAATCGTTCGCTGAATCTGTGAAAAACGGTGCGAAACAAAATAATATGCCTTTAACTATCCCCGATTCGTGGAATGATTGTAGCTGCTCTTTATTGACTTTGTTGTCTAATCCAGAATTTATAAATACTGTTGAAATGATGTTCATCCCATTGTCAGATTTCTTATATAAATAGCATTCTCTTCCAACCAACTTCTTTTCATGTTTGAAACCCCATAAACATTCCATAGCCCATTTAGAGATTGCTACCAAATCATATTCGCCTATATATTTAACAGATAACCTTTTTACCAACCGATAGCTCTCATTCCCCTCACCATAAAAATCCCCTCTTGATTGAAATTCAAACCCTTTCTTCAGAAAAAATCTAACGGTATCAATTTCATTAACATAAGCATCAACTTGTATCTGAGTATAACCCCGCTCTATGCAATAGTTTTCGATGTAATCCAAAAGTTTAGGACCGTTGCCGCTTTTCCTAAATTCCGGGCATATATAGAAGTTTTTTAACTCGATGGTTCCACTTGCTGTAACCCGGATAACTCCATCTCCACCAAGCTTTCCAGCAAATAATCCAAAAGCATGTTTCTTGCCATCTTTTATTTCCCCAATAGTGTCTTCAACCCATTTTGCATAATCGGGATAGTCTAGATTTTGAGATAACAAAAGTTCTTTCAGCTCTTGAATCTCCTCTTCAGATATTATCCGATCCGGGTACCCTTCAGTCACATTTAGCCCCTTTCAATGATTCTTATTTTAAATAGAATAAATTTACCATACTTATTTTTATAGTTTTTGACAAAAGTCATGACACCATGATCGTTGCGGACATCTGGCGGTATTATTTCATCAAATATTGTAGATGGTATTTCTTTAAAGGAGTTGACCACCATGCGCTCTGTGATGACCCCCCACAGCGGGTCAGATTGGTAACCTCTCCTCAATTCAACTGTTCTGCCCTCTTTTATAGTTTTAGTGTTAAATATGTCATTAATCCCTCGTAACTCCCAATGTTTCTTTCCTTCACGAAACAATTGGTACCATTTCGTATCCAACGGCAAAAATAATCGATTACTCTTTTTTATTTTATCAATTTGCTCCGGCACCTCAAAAAAATGATTGAGCTTGAGTTGGTCCGATTGCATGACATACTGTATATATCAATGGTATATCAAGGTTACTTCAAACATGGATAACAGCACCATAAGGCGCAGAGATGTCACAGAACTCGTTCGAAGGTGGAACGATTGGGGCTTTTCATAGAGTAATGCGGGACTGCTATGTTCGACCAAGATCTCAGATGGGTAAACATCATGCCCCTCCACCCCCCCTTCCGCTTTTCTTCCCCTTCTTCGCAGCCTTCGCCGCCACCTGCTCAGAAAACACATTCAGCAAGTTCATCCGCTTCTCGTACCGCGCAGTCTCGATATGTGAATACTGAATCGGCAATTTGTGCACTTTTGTCTCCTTCTTGAGCGGACTATAAAGCCTCTTTGACTGCGAAGTGAGCGCCTTATGGGTCATGCCTTCGATCAGCATCACGCCACCGACACCTGATTGAACCGGATGATCTGCAAATACTGCGTCTTATTGACGCCGGCAAGATTGACCGCCGCATACGCTTGCGGGATCGATGTACACGATAATCTCCTGCCCGCGGCAATGACCTGCTATCAAAGGCAGGTTGGTTTGCCATTCACAGAATGAAACGATGATATAAAGTATGAGATAAGATATGGTTGACACCGGTGATTCCAATGAATGAATGGCGAGTAATCGATTTCGGAAAGGTCGGCATCAGATACATGATGGCGGCAAACGAAGCAATCCTGAAGAATGACTGCGGCAACACCCTCTTCTTCTGGGCGCCCACCAAATCCATCATCCTCGGGTACTTCCAGAAAGCAAGTGTTGAACTGGACCTTAAAGCATGCAAAGATTACACAATCGTGCGACGCACAAGCGGCGGCGGCATCGCGTTCTCGGATGATTGGGGACGCCAGATCAACTACGGCGTCGTCGGTACGATTGACGACAGGCTCTTCCCGCTCGATGTCACGGACTCGTACCACCAGATATGCGGCGTACTGATCGATACCCTGCGCGAGTACGGCTTGAACGCCGATTTCAGACCCATAAACGATGTTATTGTCGATGGCAAGAAGATATCCGGCAATGCACAGACCAGATGGGGCGGCAAACTCCTCCAGCACGGAACGCTGCTTCTGGACTTCGACATCAAGGAGATGCTCCGCATATCCAACATCCCGATTGAGAAGATAAGCGAC
The DNA here is from genome assembly GCA_034659315.1 of Methanobacteriota archaeon. Lineage (GTDB taxonomy): Archaea > Halobacteriota > Methanosarcinia > Methanosarcinales > Methanogasteraceae > Methanogaster_D. The sequence continues at coordinate 770 of JAYEGZ010000001.1, read as the reverse complement.
AAGCAGATCGCTTCAATCGAAGAGGGGATGACGTGGGTGGATAAGGAACTACCTATGAAACTGGACATGGAAGAAGTTAAGGGTGTGATACGGCGCAAGTTCGAGGAGCGCTTTGGCGTGAGACTCGTGGATTCAATGATTAGCGAGGGCGAGGAAGCGATGGCACAGGAGCTTTTGCCGAAGTATGAGTCAGATGAGTGGAATTATCGGCTCTGAAATTCAGAAGAACCCGGGCTACCTCGATTTAATATCCTCCGCAAACCCCAATCAGAAGGGGATCGCCGTGGACGAGTTCATACCAACCCTGACGTTCCCGTCATCCTCAACTCTCACCCAGAGGTGGTCTTTCGTGTAATACAGTTCTTCTGGTACCCCATATCCTTCGATTTCCATTTTTTATGGTATATTCACTATAACGTCCGGTCACTCCACGCACCATTTTCATTTACGAAAAAGTATATCGCCAGCCCCCACCCGAAGGGCAGTTTTTACGAGGGTTTTGTGAAAAAATCGTTTTTTTACCTTCTTTAGCAGTTATTATCAATACCCGGCGTAGCGTTCCCGCTCTTTCGCAATCAACCCTCCGTAATACGCACAGGCATCCTCAGCAGTCATCAGATCGCGCTCATCACAGTCGCCTCTAACCTCAACCATGCAGATGTTGTATGGATCGCTGTTTATGATATTCGGATCATCCCACAACCGGTCATTGACGCTGACGACCGTGCACTCGAACGGAAGCGAGATCTGCGATACTGCCTTGATGGTCT